>JALSQC010000099.1 GCA_026985625.1 Bacteroidales bacterium
GATAATGATAAATCAAACAAAACTATACCAAACAAAACTACACCAAACAAAACTACACCAAACAAAACAAACGATATACAAAATAACGATAGTAAAGATTTAGATAGTATAGACGAAATTAATTTTGATGATGATTATAACAATCAGTTATTGAATAATGATACTAAAAATGTTAATTTGTTTTTGGCTTTGGTGCCCGAAAACGAAGACGATATATTAAATAGCAATTTATGTGCTTTTTTTATTAACGATAGCAGCTTTTTTGCAATTGTTGTTATAAAAACTTTTAAAAATAAACAATATCATCTGATAAAAACAATAAATATAGAACCTGATACAAAAATAAAAGTTTTTGATATAAACCGACAAAAATTAAATAATTATAACAAGTTATTTGTTCAAGTAATTTTATATAAAAAAATATCAAAATATCATCTTAAAACATTTGATAAAAAAGTTGTTATTAAAGCAAATAAAATATACTCTTTAAACTCATATAAAGAAAACGATTATACCGAAAAAAAAGCTATATTGTTTTCTGTCGACAAAATTGATAAACCCGATACAAAACAATTTAACGACATAAAAAAAGTATTAAATCAAAAAATAAAATCCGATTTACAACCCGTAGCAATAAACAAAAACAAAAAAAAAGAAAGAAAAAGCGATACCCTTGAGGTTGATTTGCATATAGGAGAACTGTTAGACGATTATAGAGGAATGTCGAATTTCGAAATTTTATCGATACAAATATCAGAGGCAAAAAAACAAATGGAAAAAGCAATTTTAGATAAAGAAATAAGAAAAGTTGTTTTTATACACGGAGTAGGCGAGGGAACTTTAAAATTTGAACTACGTAAAGTTTTAGATAAAGAATATGCAAGATTTGAATATCAAGATGCATCGTTCGAGAGATACGGATTTGGAGCAACAATGGTAATTATAAGATAAAATTATAATTTAAACTATTTGCAAAAAAAAATATTAATTTTAGATAAATAAAAAAACAAACATTATTATGATAGATATATCTACTAAATTTGCAGGATTAAATCTTAAAAGCCCAATAATTATAGGTAGTTCGGGCTTAACAAACTCAATACAATATTTTAAAGATTTTGAGGCAAACGGAGCAGGGGCAATTGTCCTTAAATCGTTATACGAGGAGGAAATAATATTTAAAAAAGACGACTATTTAAAACAAGCTAAGAAATATGGATACGACAGTAAAGATACCAACTACATTTATCATAAGATAAAACAAGAAAACGTTAATAAATATTTGCAACTTATAAAAGATGCAAAAAACAGCGTATCTATTCCCATAATTGCAAGTATAAACTGCGTAACACCTAACGAATGGGTTAATTTTACAAAAAAAATTCAAGAAGCCGGAGCCGATGCCATAGAATTAAATATTTTTTTTATACCAAACAGACTAAATAAAAAATCTCAAGATATAGAGGACAGCTATATAGATATAATTACTAAAATTCGCAACAAAGTAGATATACCAATAATTATAAAAATGAGTCAATATTTTACAAATTTAGGAAATATGATTCACAGAGTTTCAAATACAGGGGTTAACGGAATAGTTTTATTTAATAAATATTACAGTCCCGACATAGATATTAACACAAAAGAAATTACCGTATCAAATGTTTTTAGTCGTCCTTCAGATATATATGTTCCCTTGCGTTGGGTTGCACTAACATCGGGCACTGTTAACTGCTCAATTGCTGCATCAACAGGCATACACGATGGCGAAGCTCTTATAAAAACAATTATGGCAGGTGCCGATGCCGTTGAGATTGTTTCTACTATTTACAAAAACGGTATTAAACAAATTAAAGAAATGAATAACACCCTTATAGAGTTTCTTAAATATCGCAATTTAAACTCGATTAAACAAATAAAAGGTCAGGCAAATCAAATAAACTCAAACGATTCGGCAGTTTTAGAAAGAGTTCAATTTATGAGATATTTTTCAGATAATAACGATATTATATAGTAAGGTATTAAGTTTATAACTGTTTAATAAGATAATTAAACCAAGAATAAAATACCTTATATACTAAACTAATCTTAAAAATAGATTTGGAATATTGTTTATAAAAACAATAAAAAATTTTTATCTTTACTCTTTTAAAGATATTATTTACACAATATGACAAAATACTATTTAACAGCAATATTAATATTATTATTTATTGCAAAAAATTTTGCTTGCACAAACTTTATTGTAACCAAAGGAGCATCGCTCAATGGCTCGGCATATCTTGTTTATACCAACGACGGCGAGTGGCTATATCATTTAAAAAAATATCCTGCAAAAGACTATAAAAAAGGCGAGTGGTTGCAAATAGGTAAAGGAAAAATACCACAAGTTAGTCACACCTATGCAACATTAGGTTTTCATATGAACGAGTATCAACTATCTATAGGCGAAACAACTTTTACGGGACGCGAAGAACTATGGAACAAAAAAAATTTTATTAAATATTGGAACCTTATGAAAATTGCCCTTGAACGAGCAAAAACAGCACGCGAGGCAATTAGAGTAATGACAACTATAGTAGAAAAATACGGATATGGTAGCGAGGGAGAATCGTTCTCGATAGTTGACCCTAACGAAGCGTGGATTCTCGAGATGATAGGAAAAGGCGAAAACGAAAAAGGAGCAGTGTGGGTAGCAGTTAAAATTCCCGACGGTTATGTCTCGGCTCATGCAAATATGTCAAGAATAGGCGAGTTCCCGCTAAACGATACAAGCGTGTGCTATTATTATAAAGATATAATAAAATTTGCAGCCGATAAAGGATATTACGATTTAAAAAATCCAAGACCTTTTAGATTTAACGAAGTTTTTAATCCGTCAACACCCGAACGTCTAAAATATTGCGAATCGAGAGTTTGGAGTATATTCAACCGTCTTGCACCATCGCTAAATTTATCAATAGATTATTGCAGGGGAGTAAAAGGAGCATCGCCATATCCTTTATACGTAAGACCCGATAAAAAACTTGATTTTAAAGACGTTGCAAATATTATTAGAGACCATTACGAGGGAACACCGTTAGATATGACCAAAGGAATACAAGCCGGGCCTTTTGGGAATCCAAATCGTGTTAGACCTTTAAATTGGGAAAACAACGGAAAAAAATATCAGTGGGAACGGGCAATATCAACCTACAATTCGGCTTTTTCGTTTATTGCACAAATGCGTTCGTGGTTACCCGATAACATAGGCGGAATTGTTTGGTTTGGCGAGGACGATACATATTCGACCTGCTATTTACCTATGTATGTAGGAATAAAAAAAGTTCCCGATGCATATAAAATTGGCGACATTTATAAATTTTCGTGGAAATCGGCTTGGTGGGTTTTTAATTTTGTTGCAAATTTTGCTAATATACGTTATGTCGATATGATTAAAGATATTAAAAAAGTTCAAAAACAACACGAAAATATGTATTTATCACAAATAGACTCTATTGATGCAAAAGCAATAAAATTATTAAAAACATCGGGAAAAGAAAAATCAAATATATTTTTAACAAACTATGTATCGAACGAAGGAAGTAAATTAATTACCGATTGGATAAACCTTGGCGAATATATTATAACAAAATATAACGATGGATATGTAAAAGACTTTAAAAATCATAAAATAAACCAAACAGGATATCCAAAAGATTGGTATAATAAAGTAAACAGATATAACACTAATTGCAAATAAAATTTATGAAAAAACTGCGAGTTTTAAATAATATAATCTATTTTTTTCCTTTTCAGATTTTAATAACATATTTTAAACGAAATCAGTTTCTTATATTTATTTGGATTATAGTTTTTGGATTTTTTACAAATTTAATGGGAAATAAATTTGGTATTCCAACACTTTTTTTAGTGCCCGAATATATCGACAAAGTAGGAATTTTATCGTATCTTATTTATGGATTAGTTTTTGGCTCGG
>JALSQC010000100.1 GCA_026985625.1 Bacteroidales bacterium
AATAACTGATTGTTATAATCATCATCAAAATTAATTTCGTCTATACTATCTAAATCTTTACTATCGTTATTTTGTATATCGTTTGTTTTGTTTGGTGTAGTTTTGTTTGGTGTAGTTTTGTTTGGTGTAGTTTTGTTTGATTTATCATTATCAATTAAAATTAATTCCGACTCATAAACAGGCACATCAAATCCTTCCTCGTTTTTTACTTCGTAAACATTTTTATTTTTAATATTTACAATAATGCCATAGCCTACATCATTTAAAAATTTAACCCTATCTCCTATTTTAAATTTCATTTGTTTGTAATTTTATATTTTTTTTAATCAAAATAATTATATCGGTTTTTATATTACGGAATATGCATAAACTTATGAGCCTGCAACGAAATACGCCATTTGGGATTATTTTTTACATAATCAACAATAATTGGTATTATATGTTCAAATTTACTCCACTCGGGTTGCAAAAATAATTTACAAGAACTGTTTACTCTTTTCGAATTTTTTTCTGCCCACAAAAAATCAGACTCATCGCTAATAATAACCTTAAGCTCGTTTGCCAAAGTAAATATATCATTAAGCGGACTATTGTGTTTTTTTGGCGACAGACACACCCAATCCCACTTACCTGTTAATTTATAAACTCCTGAAGTTTCTATATGTTTTAATATATTATTCTCGCTTAATTTTTCGGACAAATAATTTAAATCGTATGTAGTTGGCTCTCCACCCGTTACAACAAAGGTATCAACATTTAATTTTTTTGCTTTATTAATAATATTATCTACACTCTCCAATTTATGAAAATCTGGATTCCACGAAAATTTAGTATCACACCAACTACAACCTATATCGCAGCCACCAACACGTATAAAATATGCAGGTTTTCCCATATAATATCCCTCGCCTTGCACTGTATAAAACTGTTCAACTAAAGGTAATTTTTTGCCATTATCAAAAATATCGTTATTTGTTTTTGTCATATCAAAAATATAATCTGCAAATATAATTATATAAATCTTATAATTATGTTTAAAAAAATCAAAAAAATAAATAATCATTTTTTGTATCATAAAATAAAAAAATTAACTTTGAAAAAAATAAAATTTAAATAACAAAATTTAATATAAAATGAGTGTTTTAGTAAACAAAGATTCAAAAGTAATCGTCCAAGGTTTTACCGGAGGCGAAGGAACATTTCACGCAGGACAAATGATTGAATACGGAACCAACATTGTTGGTGGAGTTACTCCCGGCAAAGGAGGAACCGAACATTTAGGAAAGCCCGTATTTAATACCGTTAGCGATGCAGTTAAACAAGTTAATGCCGATACATCAATTATTTTTGTACCACCCGCTTTTGCTGCCGATGCAATAATGGAAGCTGCCGATGCCGGAATTAAAGTTATAATTTGTATTACCGAGGGAATACCTACATCGGATATGGTAAAAGTAAAACAATATTTATCTGATAAAGACAGCAGATTAATTGGGCCTAATTGTCCCGGAGTTATTACTGCCGAAGAAGCAAAAGTTGGTATTATGCCCGGATTTATATTTAAAAAAGGAACCGTAGGAATTATATCAAAATCGGGAACCCTAACTTACGAAGCCGTTGACCAAATAACCAAAGCAGGTTTAGGACAAACAACAGCCATAGGTATAGGTGGAGACCCAATAATAGGCACATCTACAAAAGAAGCAGTAGAACTTTTTATGAACGACCCCGAAACAAAAGGAATTATTATGATTGGCGAAATTGGAGGAAATATGGAAGCCGAAGCTGCCGAGTGGATTAAAGAACACGGAACAAAACCTGTTGTTGGATTTATTGCAGGCGAAACAGCACCCAAAGGTAAACGTATGGGACATGCTGGTGCAATTATAGGTGGTAAGAACGATACAGCACAAGCAAAAAAACAGATTCTTAGAGAATGTGGAATCCACGTTGTAGATTCTCCTGCCGATATAGGAGCTAAAATGGCTGAATTACTTAAATAAATAAAAATATTTTACATTAAAAAAGCCGACTTTGTCGGCTTTTTTTTACATTACAAAATACAAACCCATAAAATATGAATATCACAAAATATAATTGGAAAAGTTTTGACAAGCTTAACATATATGCACAACTTTTTAGTAACAATAACAAACCAAAAGCAATTATTAATCTAATACACGGAATTGGAGAACACAGTTCAAGATACCAACAATGGGCAGAATATTTTATAAAACACGATTTTTTTATTCTAACTTTCGACTTGCGAGGACATGGTAAATCCGAAGGAAAACGAGGTTTTATACCAAACTACGAAGCTATTTTAAAAGATATTGATTTATTAATTAACAAATCAAACGAAATGTTTCCAGATGTTCCAAAATTAATATACGGACATAGCCTCGGCGGAAATTTTGTTCTTAACTACATACTATCGCGAACAAATAAACAACTTTACGGGGTAATTGTTACATCGCCTTGGATAAAATTAGCTTTTGAACCTCCAAAATTTCAAATATCACTTGGCAAAATAATAAAAAAAATTATACCCGGATTTATACAAAATACAAACCTTAAAGTAGAAGATATATCGCGAGATAAAAATGTAGTAGAAAAATATAAAACCGATAAACTTGTTCATAAAAAAATATCAATACAACTATTTTTTGACGCATATAACAAAGGACTATTTGCCTTGGAAAACGCCGGCAAAATCCATTACAAAACACTATTAATGCACGGAACAGGCGATAACATAACATCGCATAAAGCAAGTAAAGAATTAAGCGAAAAAAACATACAAAAAATTTCTTTTAAACTTTGGGATAATTGTTTTCACGAATTGCATAACGAGCCAAATAAAGACGAAATTGCCGATTTTATTATTACTTGGATTAATCAACAACTAATAAATAATGAATTTTAGAACCGAAATAAAAATATCAAAATCAGAATTTGATATAAACTACAATTCAAAAATATTTTTTATAGGTTCGTGTTTTACCGACAACATAGGAAATTATTTTAAAAAATTAAAATTCGATACATTAATAAATCCTTACGGAGTTTTATATAATCCCGAATCAATATATAACACTATAAATTTTATTATCGAAAATAAAAAATTTAAAGAATCAGATTTATTAAAATTTAACGACAAATGGATAAGCTTAAACCACCATGGAAGTTTTTCCGATACACAATTAAATAAAATATTAAACAAAATAAATACCGAAAACACAAAAGCACATATTTTTTTAAAACAAACAGATTTTTTATTTATAACATTCGGCACATCATGGATTTTTAGATATAACGAAACAAAAAAAACAGTTGCTAATTGCCATAAAATTCCGGCAAAAAAATTTACACGAGAAATATTATCGGTTAACAATATAATTAACAACTACAATAAATTAATAACAAATGTTACCAAATTTAATCCTAAAATAAAAATAATATTTACAGTAAGCCCTATTCGACATTTAAAAGACGGAGCACACCAAAATCAAATAAGCAAATCGACATTATTTTTAGCAATAAACGAACTCAATAAAAAATTTAACAACACATCTTATTTTCCATCTTATGAGATAGTTAACGACGATTTGCGAGACTATCGTTTTTATAAAGACGACCTAACACACTTAACCGATTTTACAATAAATTATATCTGGGAAAAAATATCGGAAAAATATTTAAAAAAAGACACCATAAACAAAATATCAGAAATCGATAAAATAATAAAAGCCGTAAATCATAAACCATATAATAAAGATTCCGACGAATACAAAAAATTTATTATTGATACATTAAAAAAAATCAATAAATTTGAAGAAAATTTAAAACTAGATTTTTCAACCGAACGCAATATCTTAAATATAAAAATATGAAAAAATTATTTGCAATTACATTAATAATATTAAGTCTAAACTCTTGCGATATATTACAAGATTTTGTAAAAG
>JALSQC010000101.1 GCA_026985625.1 Bacteroidales bacterium
TGAATATTTACTAACAATTACATACACAATATTTTTTATTATTTTAATTTACAAATTAAAATTCTTTACGATAGAAAATTTTCCAAAAAAATTTATGATTATTGCATTTATATTAAAAATATTAAGCGGAATAATATTAATATACATATATACAATCTATTACAAAACAAGAGAAAGTGCCGACGTATTTAAATATTTCGACGATGGAAAAATAATATTCTCGGCTGCAAAAAATCATAATTACATCGACTATATTAAAATGATTACAGGAATCGACAGCAACAACGAATATTTAAAACAATATTATACGGCATGTAACTTTTGGTATAAAAACTTCAACTACAATCTATACAACGATAACAGAATAGTTATAAGATTTAATGCTATTGCAATGATTTTTTCGGGAGGATATTTATGGGTTCATACAGTATTTATGTCATTCTTATCGTTTATAGGACTAACATCTATTTTTAAAATATTTGTTAAATATCTAAAAAACAAAAAAAACTTATTATTTATAGGAATATTTCTTTTACCATCTACATTATTATGGACATCAGGAGTCATTAAAGAAGGAATATTAATATTTGCAGTAGGACAAATGCTGTATCACTTAATAAAAATATTAGAAAACGGATTTAAAAACTTTAGCATACTTTGGCTATTTATATCTTTATTTATTTTATCTATACTAAAACTATATGTTTTTGCAGCTTTACTTCCCGGTATTATAGCATTAATATGGATATACAAAACAAATTTTAAAAAAATATACATAAAATTTATAATAACATACATAGCATTTTTATTATTTGGATTTAACACACAAAACATAACCCCAAAATATAATGCAACCGAAATTATAGCAACAAAACAACACGACTTTTATAACTTTATCGACACAATAAAACACGTGGGCAGCCGTTACAATATTCCCATACTAAAACCTACAGCAATAAGCATATTAAAAAACTCACCAAAAGCCTTATACAACGCATTTATACAACCCACACCAAAACATATAAACTCAATAATAACAATTCCTGCTGCAATCGAAAATTACTTACTAATACTTTTGCTTATAATATCTGTAATTTTTAACAACTATAAAAATATCAAAAACAAAACACTGTTTCTATTTTCCGTATCGTTCGTTTTTAATCTTTATATTATTACAGGATTAACAACCCCCGTAATAGGAGCATTAGTAAGATACAAAGTGCCTGCCATACCGTTTTTGTTTATTATTATTTTATTTTTAATTGATTTTAACAAAATAAAATCAATAAATGTTTTTAAATACATAAATAAATGACATTAATCATATTACAATATTAACAAATAATATACTTTTATAAATACAAAAAAATAAATTAAACCAATATTATGGACTTGATAAACAGAATATTAGAATCGGCAAAACAAAAACAAAAAACAATTGTTTTACCCGAAGGCTACGAAGAAAGAACACAACGAGCCGCAAACGAAATATTAAAAAACAATATTTCTAAAATAATCTTACTCGGCAACAAAAATAATATACTAAAAGATGCCGATAAAAACAATCTCACATACCTAAAACAAGCAAAAATAATAAATCCCGAAACATCTGATTTACGCCAAAAATACGTTGGTATAATGACCGAGATACGTAAAAACAAAGGGCTAACAAAAGAACAAGCATTCGAATTATTAAATAATCCTCTTTACTTTGCAACACTTATGGTAAAAGCAGGCGATGCCGACGGCGAAGTTGCAGGAGCCGACAACGCCACAGGAGACGTTCTGCGTCCTGCATTTCAATATGTTAAAACACTACCCGGAATTTCAGTAGTATCGGGAGCATTTATTATGATTTTAAACAACAAAAATTTTGGCGACAACGGAATTATAGTATTTGCCGATTGTGCCGTTCACCCAAATCCAACAGCCAAAGAGTTAGCCGAAATAGCATTAGCAACAGCAAAAACAACAAAAGCAATTACTCAAATGGAGCCACGCATTGCAATGCTAAGCTTTTCGACAAAAGGAAGTGCAAAACACGAAATGGTAAATAAAGTAATAGAAGCAACAAAAATAGCTAAAGAACAACAACCCGATTTACTTATCGACGGCGAACTACAAGCCGATGCTGCAATAATAAAAGCAATAGGAGAAAAAAAAGCACCCGGAAGCAAAATTGCAGGTAATGCAAACGTATTAATATTTCCTACACTCGAAACAGGAAACATTGCATACAAACTTGTTCAACGTATGGCTAACGCCGAAGCAATAGGACCAATACTACAAGGAATGGCAGCTCCTATAAACGACCTGTCTCGAGGTTGCTCAGTAAACGATATTTATAATATGATAGCAATAACATCAAATCAAGCATAATTATGATAAAAAATATTGAACCAATAGAAAATTATTGTATTAAAACCGACAAAATAAAAAAACCTAAAAATTTTATATCAAAAATAGGAATTGTAGGAGCCGGAATGGTTGGTAGAAACATAGCACGTATGATTAGTCGTAACGGACTCGACGTTGTTTTAATAGAACTTACAAAAGAAAGAATACAAATGGCCTTTAAAGGCATAGAACAAGATTTAGACAATATGATAGAACGCTGGGGTATGACATCGTCAGAAAAACGAGCAATACTATCAAGAATATCGGGAACTACCGAATGCGAAGGTCTAAAAAATTGCGATTTTGTAATTGAATCGGTAAAATCAAAACGCCGACACGAAATTATCGAAGACCGCAAAGAAATATTTAAAAAAATAGAATCTAACGTATCTCCCGAAACAATTATAGCAACAAATTCAACAACACAAGTTATTACCGAACTGTCAAACGACCTAAAACACCCCGAAAGATGTATAAGCTTACACTTTATATCAATGGAGCCTGACTCTAAAATGGTAGAAATAATTAGAGGATACTATACATCAGACAGAACATTTGAACAAACAAAACGATTAGCAAAACTACTACAAAAACAAGTAATATCGGTAAAAGAATATCCCGGAGTTATAAGCACTCGTTTATTTATTCCACTAATTAACGAAGCCTGCACAATGCTTATGCAAAACATTGGAACAATGGAAGATATAGACAAAACATTGCGCATAGGTTTTGGCTCACGATTAGGACCATTCGAAATGGCCGATAAAATAGGTTTAGATAAAGTTTTACGCTGGGCAGAAAATTTATACGAAGAATTTGGAGACTTAAAATATAAAGCATCGCCACTTATAAAAAAACTTGTACGTTCTAACCAAATAGGCCGCAGAAATAATCATGGATTTTACACATATAAAGACAATTATAACAAAAAAACACCTAACATACTAACAAAATAATTAATAGATTAACAAAAACAAACAAATGAAAATATTAGTTTTAAACTCCGGAAGTTCATCAATAAAATATCAACTTTTTGACATGACAAACGAAAGCGTCATAGCAAAAGGATTAGTCGATAAAATAGGATTAAAAGGCTCTTCGCTTACAAACATAAGAAACGATGGAGACAAAGTAAGATTAGAAGGCGAAATTGTAGATCATCAAGCAGGTGTGGGATATGTATTAGGTGTGCTTACAAGCAAAAAACACGGCTCATTGCAAAGTTTTAACGACATTAATGCAGTTGGACATCGAGTTGTTCACGGTGCCGAAAAATTCAAATCAAGCGTTCTAATAACAAACGAAGTTATAGAACAAATGGAAGCATGTATAGACTTGGCTCCTTTACATAATCCTCCAAATTTAAAAGGTATTTATGCAATAAATCAGCTATTGCCTAACATTCCGCAAGTTGGAGTTTTCGATACAGCATTTCATCAAACCATGCCCAATTATGCATACATGTATGCTTTACCATACTCGCTTTATAAAAAATACGGCGTTCGCCGATACGGTTTTCACGGTTCAAGTCACCTTTATGTTTCGCAAAAAGCTTGT
>JALSQC010000102.1 GCA_026985625.1 Bacteroidales bacterium
CCGCAGCCGATAAGCAATTCCAAAGCAAAGATTACACAGGAGCCAAAGAAAATTACAACAAAGCTTTAGGTATAAAATCAGGCGAGCAATACCCGAAAGACCAAATAAGTAAGATAGACAAACTATTAGCCGATGCCAAAGCAGCAGCCGAGAAAGACAAATCATATAAAGACGCTATAGCTGCAGCCGACAAACAATTCCAAAGCAAAGATTATGCAGGCGCAAAAGAAAATTACAACAAAGCTTTAGGTATAAAATCAGGCGAGCAATATCCGAAAGACCAAATAAGCAAGATAGACAAACTTTTAGCCGATGCCAAAGCCGCCGCCGAGAAAGACAAATCATATAAAGATGCTATAGCAGCAGCCGACAAACAATTCCAATCAAAAGATTATGCAGGAGCCAAAGAAAATTACAACAAAGCTTTAGGTATAAAATCAGGCGAGCAATACCCGAAAGACCAAATAAGCAAGATAGACAAACTTTTAGCCGATGCCAAAGCAGCAGCCGAAAAGGAAAAATCATATAAAGAAGCTATAGCAGCAGCCGATAAACAATTCCAAAGCAAAGATTACGCAGGAGCCAAAGAAAATTACAACAAAGCTTTAGGTATAAAATCAGACGAGCAATATCCGAAAGACCAAATAAGCAAGATAGACAAGTTATTAGCTGCTGCTGAAAAAGATAAAATGTATAAATCAGCTATTAGTGCAGGAGATAAAAAGTTAAGTAACAAAGATTACATTGGTGCAAAAAAAGCATACAACAAGGCTTTAAGCATAAAATCAGACGAGCAATATCCAAAAGACCAATTAGTTAAAATAGACAAGTTAATAGCACAAGAAAAAATTAACAGGGATAAACAAGAAAAATATGATAAATTAATTGCAAGTGCCGATAATTTGTTATCACAAAAAAAATATGATAATGCAAAATCAAAATATAAAGATGCTTTATCAGTAAAACCAAACGAATCTTATCCGAAAAAGAAGATTCTTGAAATTCAAAAAATTCAATCGGGTAGTTTAGCTGATAATAATAAAGCCGAAGAAGAAAAAAAACTTGAGTTTGAAAAAGTAAATTTTCAAGATAAACAAGCTGCAGCTAGATATTTATCCGATTTAGCACGAAAATATCCACAAGGAAAAACCGTAGAAAATTATAAGCTTAAAAATAAAACAATTAAACGTATTATAATCAATAAAAATGGTGTAGCTAATGAGTATAGAATGGTAACGCACTCTTGGGGTGGAGTTTATTATTTCAAAAACGGTTCTAATGTATCTAAAAATATTTTTTATATAGAAACAAAATAAATTTTTGTGAAGAAAATACATATTATTATACTTTTAATATTATTTATTGTAGTTGCATTAATTGATTTGTTTTATAATATTCATAATTTTAACTTTTATAATATATTTAATTTTACTGATAATCAAAGAATTATATTATTTCAGTTTAGAATACCAAAAACTTTAACAGCTGTTTTTGCAGGAATAGCTTTATCTACTAGTGGATTTCAGATGCAAACAGTTTTTAGAAATCCTTTGGCAGGTCCGTATAT
This sequence comes from Bacteroidales bacterium, assembly GCA_026985625.1. GTDB lineage: Bacteria > Bacteroidota > Bacteroidia > Bacteroidales > JAFGXI01 > JALSQC01. The sequence continues at coordinate 1,568 of JALSQC010000102.1, forward strand.
ATTAGGAATTAGTTCGGGAGCAAGCTTAGGAGTTGCACTGCTTGTAATGGCAACTATTGGTTTCGATTTATCATTAGACCATTACTTTGCAACTAATTTACTTCTTGTTACGTCGGCATTTGCAGGAAGTTCGTTAGTTTTAATTTTAATTTTATTTATTTCTAAAAAAATAAAAAATGTATTAACAATCTTAATATTTGGAGTTTTATTTGGATATTTGGTATCGTCAATTGTAAATATTTTACAATATTTTGCATCAAATAATACCTTAAAATCATTCTTTATTTGGACAATGGGCAGTTTAGGAAATACGTCGTTACAAGACACATTAATATTTGGAATTATTGTTTTTATAGGATTATTAATATCCATTATATTGTCAAAACGCTTGAATTTGTTAATGTTAGGTGATGATTATGCAAAAACATCAGGTGTAAATGTTAAAAATACCAGAACATTATTATTTATTAGTACAAGTTTACTTGCAGGTAGCGTTGTTGCTTTTTGTGGACCTATAGGCTTTATAGGAATAACGGTTCCTCACATTGTAAGAATTTTATTTAAAACAAATTCTGCACTTAAAATACAAATATTATCAATTTTTGTAGGCAGTATTATTATGCTTTTAAGCGATATTATATCACAAAGCATTTCTGCAAATATTGTTTTACCAATTAATTCTATTACGGCATTTTTTGGAATTCCTGTTATATTTTATATCTTATTAACAAAAAAAGAAATAATTTCTATATAGATTTATGACTAATACTTGCGATAATATATTGGAATTTAATAGATTATGTATTGGCTATAAATCTAATAAAAAACAAACTATTTTAATAAATGATATTTCTACATTAGTTAAAAAAGGCGAATTAATAGCTTTAATAGGAAGAAACGGGAGTGGAAAAAGCTCATTATTAAGAACAATTATAGGATTAATCCCAAGCATATATGGCGACATAAAATTTAACAAACTAAATTTAAACAATTTTACACCAAAAAAATTAGCAAAAATCGTAAGCTATGTATCAACAGAAAAAATTTATATACCAAATGCAATTGTAAAAGACGTAATTGCACTTGGCAGGGGAGTGTATCTTAATTGGTATGGAAAATTAACAAAAAAAGATATAAAAATTATAGACGAAGCTATTAAATTGGTAGGGATAGAACATCTAAAAAACAAAAACATATTACAAATAAGCGATGGCGAGCGTCAAAGAGTTATGATTGCAAGAGCTATTGCTCAAGATACCGATATTATTATTTTAGACGAACCAACAGCCTTTTTAGATTTACAAAATAGATTTATGATTTTTTCTATCTTAAAAAAACTTACCAAAGAAAAAAATAAAACAATAATATTCTCGACTCACGATTTAGAGAACACATTAAACAGTATAAATAAAATATGGTTTATACATAATAAAAATTTGACAGCTTTAAGCAAACAAGAATTTATAAAAAATAATTTATTTGATATATTTTTATCGGGAACAGACTTGAGTTTCGATAAAACCGATAATAAAATTAAATTACTTAAAAATCTTTAATTAAAAAACAGAATAATAATTATTTTGTTTAACATAAAAAATCTAAAAAAATATAATTACCTTGCAATTTATTAAAAAAATAATTTTAAAATAAAAAACAATGATTGAAAATTATCAAAAACACAAAGAGTTACGCGAGTCAAAAGGTATTCCTCCATTACCATTAAATGCAGAAAATACCGAGCAATTATGTAAACTTTTAGAATCACCAAACGATGATAAAAAAGATTTTTTATTAAACTTATTTACCGAACGTATATCTCCGGGAGTTGATCCTGCAGCAAAAGTAAAAGCAGAATTTTTAAACGATATTTTAAAAGGCAAAAAAACATCAACCGTAATTGATAAAAACTTTGCTATAAAAATTTTAGGAACAATGATAGGAGGTTACAACGTGCAACCTTTAATAGATTGTTTAACAAACGACGAATTAGCCGATAAAGCAGCCGAACAATTAAAAAACATTACATTAGTTTACGATGCTTTTGATGCAATTGCCGAGATGAGCAAAACAAATAAATTTGCAAAATCGGTTTTAGAATCGTGGGCAAATGCCGAATGGTTTACATCTAAGCCAAAATTAGCCGAAGAAATTAAAGTCAAAATATTTAAAGTTGATGGAGAAATAAATACCGATGATTTTTCTCCTGCAAGTGATGCATCTACACGCCCCGATATACCATTACATTCATTATCAATGGGAAATACAAGATTTCCTGGAGGCATAGAGACTATTGCCGAATGGCGTAAACAAGGACATAAAGTAGCATTTGTAGGCGATGTTGTAGGAACAGG
>JALSQC010000103.1 GCA_026985625.1 Bacteroidales bacterium
GCCTCCTCGATATCGGAAAAAATATATTCGGTTTTTTGTTTAATTTTTGGATATGCAATACTTAATAAAAGATTTGCTGTTGTATTTTTACCCGGTATTGCAATGTGTAAATCTTTTATTTCGTCGGGATATATTTTATGTTTGCTTATAAGCAAAGGTCCGTTGTTATTTCCTAACGCACTGCCCGAATCAAGAATTTTATAATTGTCCGATATTTTTGCATAAGCGTTAAACGATATTTTTGTAATATCTATATTATTTTTAAATGCACGTTTGTTAAGTTCTTCGACATCAGCTAAAAACAAATCAAACTCAAAACCTTGTGTATCTATTTTTTTATGCACCATTGCATCAAAAATAAAAGTATCGTTAGGGCAGGTCGAAAATCCTAATGTTAATTTCATATTTAGTTATTATTTTTAAATATTGATATTAAATAATTATTTAAGTTTTTTATTGCTAAGTCTATTTTCCAATTTTTTTTGTTGCGTTTTTCTACATAATTTGATATTGTTCTTAATTCTATAAAATTAATATTTTCTTTTTTGCAAATATAAAAAACGGCTATACTTTCCATAGTTTCTATGTCGGCTTTAAATTTATTATTTAAAACATTAATTTTATTAATACTTCCGCTAACAGTATTTACAGTAATTCCCGATACTTTTTGCAAATCTTTAATAAAAGGTGGCAAATAATTATTATTTATTATTGCAGACTCAAAAGGATACGAATTTTTATCGATTAAATTAATATCAAAAATTGTTTTAAATGTATTATCGTCATCTATACCAAAATCTCCAAAAGTTTGTTGCGTAACATTAACAATACTACCCATTTTTAGTTTGCTGTTAAAAGCTCCTGCTATGCCTGCATTTATAATTAAATTATATTTTTTTTTACATATTTTTTTTGTAATACTATAAGCGGTGTTTAATATACCTACACCTGTTATTAAAAAATCGATATCAATATGTTGTTTATCTAACTGTAGATTCGATTTATTTTTTAAAACAAAATCCTTAAACAATAAAATTTCATTCTCGGTAGCCGATACTATTAAAATATTCATCTATCTTAAAATAAAAATTATAAATTTGCAGAAAAAAATTTTAATAAAAAAAAATTAATGGATTTTTTATCTCATAATAACAAAGAAAACGGAGGATATCTGCGAACCGATAGTTTTAACGATGAAGTTACAAAAAAAATAGCCGAGAATTATAAAAATATTCTTGAATTAATTGGCGAAGATGTTACTCGCGAGGGGCTTTTAAAAACTCCTGTTCGTATTGCAAAGGCAATGCAATTTATTACACAAGGATACGCTCAAAACCCCGAAGATATTATTAAATCGGCAATGTTTACCGAGGACTACAAACAAATGGTAATAGTAAAAGATATAGAGATTTACTCGATGTGCGAACATCATATGTTGCCATTTTTTGGCAAAGCTCACGTTGCATACATACCAAACGGTAAAGTAACCGGATTAAGTAAAATTGCTCGTGTTGTCGATGTTTTTGCAAGACGTTTACAAATTCAAGAACGGTTAACAACTCAAATAAAAGATTGCATACAAAATACTTTAAATCCTATTGGTGTTGCCGTAGTTATCGAGGCTCAGCATATGTGTATGCAAATGCGTGGAGTTCAAAAACAACACTCTGTTACTACAACATCGGACTTTACCGGAGCTTTTTTAAATAACGAAGCAACACGTTTGGAATTTATAAATTTAATTAAAAAATAATATTAATCTATAAAAAAATATAATTTTATGAAAGCATATATTTTTCCGGGACAAGGTGCCCAGTTTGTCGGAATGGGCAAAGACTTATACGAAAATTATAATGTAGCAAAAGAAATGTTCGAAAGAGCCAACGAAATACTTGGATTTAGAATTACGGATATTATGTTTAACGGAACAAGCGACGAATTAAAACAAACAAAAGTTACTCAACCTGCAATTTTCTTACATTCGGTAATTTTAGCAAAAACAAAATCAAACGATTTTAATCCCGATATGGTTGCTGGACACTCGCTTGGAGAATTTTCGGCTCTTGTTGCAGCCGGTGCATTAAGTTTTGACGAAGGTTTAAAATTAGTATACAAACGAGCAATGGCTATGCAAAAGGCTTGCGAGGCTGAACCTTCGACAATGGCAGCCGTTTTAGGTATAGACGATAAAATAGTTGAAGAAGCTTGTCAAAATATTCAACACGAGGTTGTTGTTCCTGCAAATTATAACAGCCCGGGACAAATTGTAATATCAGGCTCCGAAAAAGGAATTGATTTTGCTATGGAGATTTTGCAAAACCTTGGAGCAAAACGAGTAATAAAATTAAACGTGGGAGGAGCTTTTCATTCTCCTTTAATGGAACCTGCTCGTATAGAATTAGAATCAGCAATTAACGAGGTAGAAATTAAAAAGCCAATATGCCCTATTTTTCAAAACGTAAATGCAAGTGGAGTTACTAATACATTAGAAATAAAATTAAATCTTATTAAACAACTTACATCGCCTGTTAGATGGACACAATCGGTGGTAAATATGTTAGAATACGGTGCTAATGAGTTTATAGAAGTAGGCCCCGGAAAAGTTTTGCAAGGTCTTGTTAAAAAGGTTGATAGAAAAATTATTACAAAAAGTTTGTAATTATATATTAAAATATTAGTTTTATAATTAAAAAATATGAGAAGCCTATTTATATTAATTAGTTTGCTTGCATTATTCTCGTGTAAACATTCTGTTGATTGGAACGAAACAAAACATAACGGAACCTTAGAGGCTTATCGTAAATTTTTAAAAGAAAATCCTAAAAGTAAATATGCCGATACGGCAAAACAAAAAATTAATTTTATAGAAGACAGTCTGTGGAACATATCCAAAATTAATAATACTAAACAAGCATATCAAAAATATTTGGATATGTTTAGTAAAGGTAAATATATTAATATAGCTAACAAAATGTTAGACTCTATAAACTTATCAAATAATATAGAAAAAGAATGGGAAAATTGTATAAAAAAAAATGATACTATAAGTTTTAAAGAATTTATAAAAAAATATCCCGACAACTATCATTTAACCGATGCCGAAAGAAAAATATTTTTAATAAAAAATCCAAAATTTAACGATGATTATAAAAAAATTTTAATTTTTTTTGATAAAATAGGAAAACAAGATTTTAATGATATATCAAGATTTTTTGCTTATAAAACAATTTTTGAAAAAAATAGTGTTAATAAAGATAAAGTTATGTTTGACGAAAACGGAGATACCTTATCTGCCGAAGCAATAGACTCTATAAGACTTGCAAAATCAGAACCCAAAACACCACCATATACAAAACAACAGCTGTTCGAATATGGATTTGATAATATATCTAATTTATTAATTTACAGAACATTTTTAAACGGAATAATAACAATAAATGATTGTAAAAATATTAGAAATTTTAGTCTTGACAAAAATTATTTTACAGTTAATATAATATATTGCAATAAATTATCTAAAGGCAATTTATCTGTAACTTGGATAAAAGAAAACGACGAGTGGTGTATATCAAAATTTATAAATAATATAGAAAAAATTTAAGTTTAATCGCTGTTTATCAGATTTGTTAACATAATAAAATCGTTTACCGATAATTGTTCGGGACGACATGTTAATAAATCTGATTTTATTTTTGATGTATCGGTTATACTTTTTAGCGATGTTCGTATCATTTTGCGACGTTGATTAAATGTTGTTTTTACTATTTTAAAAAATAAATTTTCGTTGCAAGGTAATTTTTTTGTTTTATTACGAGTTAAGCGAATTACTGCCGATTTTACTTTTGGTGGAGGGTAAAAAACCGTTTCGTTAACAGTAAATAAATACTCGATATCGTAAAAAGCTTGTA
>JALSQC010000104.1 GCA_026985625.1 Bacteroidales bacterium
ATCTTCTATTTTAATATTTTTAATTTGATTAAAACTTAATTCTCCGTTTATCCAAGTATCTACTTTTGGAATTGTTAAAACTTTTATTCCGTAACCTAAACAGGTATTAATTATATCGCTTTTTAAATTTTTTGATATTTTATTATCGGCAAAAATAAGGGTAGATACATCGTATTTTTTTATAATATTACTTAACGACGATAATTTTACAATTAATACATCTTCGATTTTTTTTCCAATATTTTTAGACTCATCGTTATCGACAAAAGCAACTACATTAAATTTTGTTCCCTCGTCGCGTTCTAATGCTCTTTTTGTGATTATACCAAACTCGCCTGCACCAAATATTATTACATTTGTTTTTTCTTTTGATGGATTTGTAATCTCAAGATATAGTGTTTTTATAAATAAACGTCCCGATATCATAAAAAACAACGTAACCAAAAAATCAATAATTATTATTGATAATGGTATTAAAAATACATTATTGTTTAGGTAATACCAAACTATATTTCCTGCTAAAATAGTTAAAGACCCTGCAAAAACAACTAAAAAAACACGAATAGAGTCTTTTGTGCTTGTATATCGTATAACTCCCGAATAAACCTTGCTTATAATAAAACTGAGTCCTCGTATAAAAATTACAATGCCAATAACATACACAAGGTTATTAAAATAATCATTTGGAATGTTAAAATTAAATCGTAGTAAATACGATATAATTATAGATATAACCGAAATAGAGATATCGATTAAAAAAACTAACCAGCGTGGAGTATATTTATTTAAAATTTGCATATTTAAAAATGTAAAGGTAAAAAATTTAATAAAAACATAAAATCAAAATAATTTTAATTTAAATTGCAACATTTAATTTTTTGATTTTAATTTTATGCAAAAACTAAATATTGCTATTATTGGAGCTACCGGATTGGTAGGCAGAAAAATGCTTAAAGTGCTTGAGGAATTTAATTTTCCGGTTAATAATTTATATTTGGGAGCAAGCAAAAAATCCGTTGGTAAAGAACTAATATTTAAAAATAAAATTTTTACAGTAGATTTGTTAAGTAATATACTAAAAAAAAATATCGACATAGCAATTTTCTCGGCAGGTAGCAAAGTGTCGATAGAATGGGCTCCAAAATTTGCCGAAAAAAATATTTTTGTTATAGATAACTCGTCGGCGTGGCGAATGGACGATACAAAAAAATTAATTGTTCCCGAAATAAATGCAAATATTTTAACAAATAACGATAAAATAATTGCAAATCCAAATTGTTCTACAATTCAAATGGTAATGGCTTTGTATCCGTTACACAAAAATTATAAAATTAAACGTATTGTAGTTTCTACTTACCAATCTATTACGGGAAGCGGAAAAAAAGCTATAGAACAATTAAATAACGAACGCAAAAATATTAACAATAAAAAAGTTTATCCTTACGATATCGATAAAAACTGTTTGCCTCATTGCGATGTATTTACCGATAATGCTTATACAAAAGAAGAGATGAAACTTATTAACGAAACACAAAAAATATTAAACGATTATAATATAAGAATAACGGCTACGGCAGTTAGAGTTCCTGTTGTGGGAGGACACTCCGAGAGCATAAATGTAGAGTTTGAGAATAATTTTAAGATTACTGACGTTAGAAATATTTTAGAAAATTTTTCGGGAGTTAAAGTTTTAGACGATATTAATAATAACATTTATCCTATGCCAAAATATTCCGAAAATAAAAATCAAGTATTTGTTGGCAGAATACGTAGAGATTATTCACAAAATAACAGCTTAAATATGTGGGTTGTTGCCGATAACTTAAGAAAAGGAGCTGCTACAAATGCTATACAAATAGCCGATTATTTATTAAAAAATATAATATCATAAAAATTAAAAAAAAATATTATTTTTGAATAAAAACAAATTATAATGAATAAAAACAATTACTGTGTTATTATGGCCGGAGGAATCGGAAGCAGATTTTGGCCAATGAGTAAAACAAAAAAACCGAAACAATTTATCGATGTATTGGGAACAGGCAAAACCCTTTTGCAACAAACATTTGCACGATTCGAAAAAATTTGTCCAACCGAAAATATATATATAGTAACAAGTTCTATTTATAACGATATAGTAAAAGAACAATTACCCGAAATAAAACAACAACAAATATTATTAGAACCAAATCGTCGAAATACAGCACCTTGCGTAGCTTATGCAAATTATAAAATATTAAAACAAAATGCTAATGCAAATATTGTTGTAGCTCCGTCGGACCACCTTATATTAGACGAAAATAAATTTATTGATACAATAAAACAATGTTTCGACTTTGTATCAAAAAAAGATGCATTACTAACTATAGGCATAAAACCTAACCGTCCGGATACAGGTTACGGATACATACAAATAAATAAAGCGGAAAAAGATAAAAATAAAGTTCAAAAAGTAAAAACATTTACCGAAAAGCCAAATCTCGAAATGGCTACTTTTTTTGTTAATAGTGGCGAGTTTTATTGGAATTCGGGAATATTTATATGGTCGTTAAAATCAATTATTAAAGCTTTCGAAGATAAACTACCCGAGGTAAATAATCTTTTTAAAAGTGGAATTAAAATATACGATACCAACGCCGAAAAAGATTTTATTACCAAAACATATACCAACTGTAAAAATATATCTATAGACTATGGTATTATGGAAAAGTCGGATAATGTATATGTTATGCCGTCGGAGTTTGGTTGGTCTGATCTTGGAACATGGGGTTCGCTATATACTCATATGAAATTAGATAATAATAAAAATGCTATAAAAGGACAACAAAACGTTTTAACTTACGATGTAAAAAACAGTATTATACACTCCTCGTCTGATAAACTTATTGTATTACAAGGATTAGACGATTATATTATTGTTGATACTAACGAAACTTTGTTGATTTGCAAAAAACAAGACGAACAAAAAATAAAACAAATAGTAAACGATATTAAGATAAATAAAGGCGAAAATTATATTTAATTATTATTTTGAACAAAAAAGTATTAATCATTACTTATTATTGGCCACCGAGTGGTGGACCCGGTGTGCAACGATGGCTAAAATTTGTTAAATATCTATCGTATTTTAACATAGAACCTATAGTTTTAACTGTAAACCCAAAAAAAGCATCTTTTCAGATTATAGACAAAACTCTAGAGAAAGAAATTCCCGATAATATTAAAATTTATTATACAAATACCCGAGAACCGTTTAATATTTATAAAAAGATAGCACAAAAAAAAGAAATTCCGGTTTCGGGTTTTGCTAACGAGGGAAAGCCATCGTTTTTACAAAAAATTTTTAGATTTATACGAGGCAATTTTTTTATTCCCGACCCTCGAAAAGGCTGGAACAAATTTGCTTATAAAAAAGCTGTAGAAATTATAAAAAAAAATAATATCGACACAGTTATTACAACAAGTCCCCCACACTCGACACAACTAATAGGTTTAAAATTAAAAAAAATATTAAAAATAAAATGGATTGCCGATTTACGAGATCCTTGGACCGATATATATTTTTATAACGAACTTTATCATACAAAAATAGCTGCAAAAATAGATAAAAAGTTAGAACAAAAAGTTTTACTTACAGCCGATAAAGTTATAGTTGTTAGCAACGATATAAAACAAATGTTTTGTAAAAAAATAAACAATAACTGTGCAAATAAAATAAAAATTATACCTAACGGATACGACCAAACCGATTTCGACAATAAAATAATAAGCGACAACAAATATTTTAATATTACTTACACCGGAACAATATCCGATAAATACGATATAACATCTCTTATAACAGCTTTAAAAAACATATCGCAAAAATATA
>JALSQC010000105.1 GCA_026985625.1 Bacteroidales bacterium
CGGAGTTATTAAAATTAAATTTTTTTATATCAACAACGTTAATTAAGGCTGCCTCTTCGCGACGTAGCGATATCTTGTAGCCCATTATTTCGTATTCTATAGGGTCTTTTAAAGGTGCGTTTTTTATAACTTTTATAATTTGACCTTTAACAAAACCCATCTCGGTAAGTCGTTTTCTAAAAGCTCCTCTACCTCTTACGTTTGTAATTACTCCTTTTTCGTTATCTTTTAATGATGATAATAACATAATATTACAAATAAACTATTATTTATAATATCTTACAATACCTAATTATAGGTATTTATTAATTTAAAAGATTTAAAAAGATATGTCGTTTGTCATATTAATTTTTTCGTTATCGGTAAGATCTGATAACGAACCTTCTATTGTTTTGGAGTCGCCCTCGATATCAATAATTTTGTTTGTTTTGGTATTAACTAATTTTATTCCGCAATATGTTGAGCCGTCTTCCGAATAGTATTCGGAGTAGGTAACATATTTGTAATTTCCGTTTATAAAATATAAATAAACTAATTCGCGTCCATTATTTACACCTCCTCGCATATAATACGAGTATTTAAATTTATCCCACGATTTTGAATAATCTTTGGGATATTCTAACTCAATATTATTTTTTGTGCCATATCTGTAAACTATATATTTGTTTGCAGTATCGCCTGCAATTACAAGTATTTTGTTTTTTTTTGTTTTAAACTTGTAAATTATTTTTTCGTTACTGCGAACATAGTTGTTTTGCGATTTTGTAATATTTGCCGTAAATATTATTAAAAGTAATATTATAATTGTTTTCATATTTTTATGGATAATAAATTTCGTTTAGTTTTTTTACAATACCGTCTTTTACAGAAATATTCCATTTTGTATAATCTGATATTTGATTTTCTTTATTAGATAAAAATTCTTTTAGCGATATTTTCCAAACTCCGGTATCGGTATTTTTTTCCCAATCAAAAATAGTTATTTCGGTTGAATCGTTAATTAAGAATGTTCGTAATTTGGGATTTTTATTTTCGTAAATAGGCATTCCGCTTTCTTCCTCTTCTTTATCAGTTATTCTTGTATAATCTACAACTATAAAATTATTGTTTTTTATTGTATATATTTTTGTTATTATACAAGGCGATTTGCTTGTTTCTTTGGTAATTGTGTTATTAATTATAGTTTTATTTGAGTCTGCATAGGTTAATTTATCTATTACAGGCATAGTGTCTTTAATAATTGTTGTTTTAACCGAATCGTTAACAACATTAATGTCTTTTGTTTTTATCGAGTCGTTGTTGGTAATATTATTATTGTTATTAGTTTTATTGTTACTACAACTACTAATTATAAATATCGATAAAATAGTTACTAAAAATAATTTCATATCAATTAAAAAATAAAATGTTTATGTAAAGATAATAAATAATTTTTGTTAAAAAAATATTATTTATTAACAGAGTTACTAATATCGTATCCTAAAAGTCTGTAATAATTATTGCCAAAACTTTTATAATAAACAAAAAACAGGTAATCGTTTTCGGTTTCGTAATGATTACCCTCAAAAATTTCAAAATCTAATTTATTGTTTTTTTTATTTTTTGCAACATACATATAGTTATATATTCCTTGTTTTAGTAAAAGTTTAAGCTCGTATTGTTTTTTTTCGTAATTATATTTCATTTTATTTCTGTTGCAGGTTTCGTAATTCGATAGTTCTCCAAATACATAAACATCGTCATCTAGTAACGGAGCAGGATATTTTAACGAAAAATAAACGTATGTATAATCGGCTTCTATATTGGGGTCGTCGCCAAAACGCATATCGGGAACAAATTTTCCGTTTAAATCCTTATCAAAAAAGTATTTTTTAAAAATTCGTTTCTCGTCGGTAAATAATATAATGTTATAGTATGGTTTAGTATATGTTATATCTGATATATTTTCGGTTTTTAGTTTTAAATTCTTGGTATTAAAATATCTAAACTCGTTACCTGCCGGAAATAAATTCTCCATATCGTCATTATATTCTAACAAATTATCTTTTACATATTGAGGTTTTAAATTTGTTTTTGCTGTTTGCCATATATTATTTTTAGCAACAACAACCTTTATGTCCTCAAAAGGATTTTTAATAGTAACATTACTATTAATTGTAAAATTTACTTTTTGATGCGAACGCATTTTATCTACAATACTTGCACGTGTAATTGTAGATTTTATATTACAATTATTTTCGGCTACAAAAAAACGCTCGGTAAGAACTGTATCGGTTACATCAAAATTTTTATAAACTATTATAGCATAATTCCCCGATTTGGTAATTTTTACATTATCGTTAGGAATGGTAATTTTGTAGTTAGTATAAGATAACAAAGTGTTAAATGAAAAATTATAATTAGACACATCGTTCTCGAAAAAACCGCTTAAATAATCTTGTTCGCTTAAATCCGAAACAGTCCAATCGGGTTTGCAATGTATTATTTTATACGAATAATCTTTAGCACCATTGTAAATCTCGTCAAAAATTAAACTTATTTTTTGATTACCGTTTAAAATTATTATAGGATACGATATATTAGACCCTTGTCTAAAAATTTTTACCGACTTAATATCTTTTTTATAAATTTTATTAAAAATAACATTTTGTGAATATATGACATTTGTCATATTGTAAAAAAATATAATAAAAATAATAAAAGATAATATAGTATTTTTTTTCATTTTAGATTATATAATATACTTTTGCAAAAGTATGTTTTAAAACAATAAAATAAAAATTTATATCAATGAATAAAACAATAAAGCTTAAAAAAGGATTAGATATTAAGCTTGTTGGAAAAGCAAATAAAATTTTAACCGATGCAATAGTATCAAAAACTTATGCTATTCAACCTCCTGATTTTGAGTCGGTTTTACCAAAATTATTAGTAAAACCAAATACAAAAGTAAAAGCAGGTTCTGTTTTGTTTTACAACAAAAATAATCCAAAAGTTAAGTTTACATCGCCGGTAAGCGGAACAGTTTTAGAAATAAAAAGGGGAGAACGCCGTAAAGTTTTACAAGTAATTATCGAACCCGATAATCAAAACCAATCCGAGAATTTTAATATAAAAAACAATATCGACGATTATAATCGCAACGAGATTATCGAAACTCTTTTAGAATCGGGATTATGGCCTATGATAATGCAACGTCCGTATGCAATTATTGCTAACCCCGACGATACACCAAAATCAATTTTTATATCGGGCTTCGACTCGGCTCCACTTGGTGTAGATTACGATTTTATTTTAAAAGACCGTAAAAACGATTTTAAAGCAGGTATTGATGTTTTACAAAAACTAACATCAAAAATTTATTTAAATGTAGATGGGAAAAAACCTGTTCCTGATGTTTATAATATAAAAAACGTAATTATAAATAAGATAATAGGCAAACATCCTGCAGGAGTTGTAGGAGTGCAAATAAACAATATCGACCCTGTAAACAAAGGCGAAAAAGTTTGGTATATTAACCCTCAAGACGTAGCAATTATAGGAAAACTATTCTTAACCGGAGATTTTGATTTAACAAAAATTGTAGCTTTGGCAGGCTCCGAGGTATCGGAACCAAAATATTATAAAACAAAAATAGGTTCGCAAATAAAATCAATTATAAATGAAAACTTAAAAACAAAAGAAAACATAAGAATTATATCGGGCAATGTTTTAACAGGAAGAAAAACCGCTTGCACAAATTATTTAGGTTTTTACGATTCGTTAATATCGGTTATTCCCGAAGGAAATTATTACGAGTTTTTAGGTTGGGGATTACCCGGATTTAAAAAATTCTCTATGTCTCGAACATTTTTTTCGTGGTTA
>JALSQC010000106.1 GCA_026985625.1 Bacteroidales bacterium
ATGTTGCGGAGGCTCTCCTGCAATTATTGTTGCGGTTATAGACTCAAGCTCGTTAATTCCTTGGGAATCGAATCGTGGTAATTACGGACATCGCGATTACCCCAAATGCTACTCACGTTCGCGAAACGATTTATACTTTGTTTTCTCGGTTGATAGTGCAGGATTAAATAACTTAATAAACTTTTTTAACATAATACCAAATGGCGATTATATTTTATTATACTCGTTTAAAGGCATAGACTTTCAATCGTGGAACAGCACAACATACCAAGCTTTTGAGAACCTTGGTGCAAACGGTATATCTGCTGTGCCAAGTTATTACCCATATATTTTCTTTTGCAAAAAAGGTAATACATCTACCGCACAAGAAGTTTTTGGCTCTACTGCAACCGATGTTATAAACTTTTCGACAACATTAAACACAAACTACAATGCAGGAAATTTTACATCGGAGACCATAGGACCTTCTACATTGTGGAAATCGTTACATTGGCGTTTTCACTCGTTAGAAACAAACAACTACGACTCTGTTAGGTTACAAGTATCGGGAATAAAAATAAACGGAACACAAACCATATTAATGGATAGCATTACACACGACAGTTTAGATTTTTACAATCTAAATAATCGTTTTTCGGCAAGTGATTATCCTTTTTTAAAACTAAATTTTTATACAAGCGACGATACAAATAAAACACCATCACAAATAAACCGCTGGCAACTAACATACAACGGAGTTGCCGAAACAGCAATAAATCCATCTGACGGATATTACTTTTATAAAGATACCGTTAACGAGGGCGATATTGTTAAATTTGCAGTAGCAACAAAAAATGTAAGCCAATACGATATGGATAGTTTAATGGTAGAATATAAACTAAAAGATAAAAACGGAAATATACATAAACTTGCAACAAGAATGTTACGAAAACACCCGTCAGCCGATATTATTATAGATACAATAAGTTTTAACACAACAAACTATCCCGGATTAAACAGCATTTGGGTAGAATATAATCCTATAGACACAACCACAGGATATTATAACCAATTAGAACAATACCATTTTAACAATATTGCCGAAAAATATTTTTACGTAAATTCCGATAAAATAAATCCGCTTTTAGATGTTACTTTTGATGGTATTCACATACTCGATGGAGATATAGTATCGTCAAAACCAAAAATTATTATAAAACTAAAAGACGAAAATAAGTTTCTTGCTCTAAACGATACATCGCTATTTTCCGTTTATATAAAATCGTTAAAAGACAACCAAGAAAAACGAATATATTTTACCGACTCATACGGGAACGAACAAATGCAATGGACAAAAGCCGTATTACCCGATAATAGTTTTACAATTGAATATAATCCCGATTTTACAACCGATGGCAAATATCAATTGCGAGTTCAAGCAAAAGACGTATCAAATAACGAATCGGGCGATAATGATTATACAATAACTTTCGAAGTGATAAATAAATCTACAATTACAAATATTTTTAATTATCCTAATCCCTTCTCTACATCAACGCGATTTGTGTTTACTCTTACGGGGTCGCGTATTCCCGACGATTTTAGAATACAAATTTTAACAATAAGCGGAAAATTAGTTCGCGAAATTACATTGCAAGAACTTGGTAATATACATATAGGCAGAAATATTACCGATTATGCTTGGGACGGTAAAGATATGTTTGGAGACCAACTTGCAAATGGAGTTTATTTTTATAGAGTTATAACAAAAATAAATAACCAAACAATTGAAAAACGCGAAACCGTTGCCGATAAATATTTTAAAAAAGGATTCGGTAAAATGTATCTTATGAGATAATATTTTTAAACTCTAATAAAAAAAATGATAATAAAACTTCCTGAAACAGAATCAACAAATAAGTATCTTAACAAATTAACAAAAAACCAAGAGCTTAAAAACAAAACTATTGTAATTACAGATATTCAAACCAACGGAAAAGGACAACATAATAATTATTGGGAAAGCGAACCATATAAAAATCTTACTTTTAGTATATTTTATAAAAATATAAATTTAGATGTAAACAAACAATTTTATATATCAATAGCTGTATCTCTTGGTATTACAGATTTTTTAAAAAAAATAAACATAAATCCAAAAATAAAATGGCCTAACGACATATATGTTAACAATAAAAAAATTTGCGGAATATTAATCGAAAATAATATATTTAAAACAACAATAAAATCGACTATAATAGGAATAGGATTAAACGTAAACCAAACAAAATTTACAGAATTAACCAAAAATGCAACATCAATTAAACTAATAACAAATAAAAACTATGAATTAAACAAACTATTTAATTCATTAATAAATAATATAGACAACAATATAAGTACACTTATAAAAAAAGATTTTATATCTTTAAAATCAAATTATTTAAACAATATGTATTTAATTAACAAAACTCATACGTTTAAAATAAAAAACACTAAACTAATTGCAAAAATTAAAGGAATAGAAGATACCGGACAATTAATTGTTGTCGATAAAAATAATAATATAAACAAATACTTTTTAAAAGAAATAATTTTTTAATATATGAAAAACTACTCGGTTCGTGTTCTTAGTCTTAAAATAATATTAATTTTTATTACAATATCAATAATATCTTGCACAAGTTGTTATTATTTAACATTATACTATACATTAACAATAACTTTAATTTTATTTTTTATAAGCTACTTTTTAATTCGACAATTAATTTATAAGTTATTTGTAAACAAAATATCTAAAATTATAAAAACAGCCGAAAGTGTCGAAGAAATAGGAAAAACACCCGAATCATACCTCTCCGAAGTAGAAAACAAAGCTTTTTCGATAATAAAATCACATCGTAACGAAATAAAACTGCTTAAAAGCAAAGAACAATTTCGTAAAGAATTTTTAGGAAATGTATCTCACGAATTAAAAACACCCATTTTTAGTATACAAGGCTACGTTTTAACACTTATCGACGGAGCTTTATACGATAATAATATAAACAAAAAATACCTTAAACTTGCCGAAAAAAATATAGATAGATTAATTGATATTGTTGACGATTTAGACAAAATTACAAAACTCGAAACAGGCGAAATCGACCTTAAACCCACAAATTTTAATATTACAGATTTAATAAAAGACATAATAGAAACACTTGAATATAAAGCTCAAAAAAAAGAAATAACAATTAGTATTACAGGTAATAAAACTGTTGATGTTTATGCCGATAAACATCAAATAACAACACTAATTTTTAATCTTATACAAAACTCAATTAATTACGGAAATAAAAACGGTAAAACCGAGATAACTATTAGCAAAAAAAATAATTTAGTATATATATCTATAAAAGACAATGGAATAGGAATCCCCGATAGCGATTTAACAAAAATATTCGAAAGATTTTATCGTGTAGATAAATCACGTTCACGCGATTTAGGAGGCTCGGGATTAGGATTATCCATAGTAAAACATATTATCGAGGCTCATAACCAAAAAATCGAAGTAAAAAGTAAAATAAACAAAGGAAGCGAGTTTATATTTACTCTACAAAAAGCAAAATAATTATGAGTGTATTTAAAGACTTTTTTTATCTTTTTTACCCTAAAACATGCGAAGCCTGTGGAAATGTCTTATTAAAAAACGAAAACTTTCTTTGCACAAAATGCCTATCTGAATTACCATATACAAATTATCATAAAATACCCGACAATACAATAGAAAAATTATTTTGGGGACGAGTTTTTATTTACTCGGCAACAGCATTATTCAAATTTCATAAAAAAAGCCGTTATCAAAAACTTATACATAAATTAAAATATAAAG
>JALSQC010000107.1 GCA_026985625.1 Bacteroidales bacterium
TTTTAAAGTTATAGAAAATAACGAAACAATTCCGGTTATTGTTGTTGATTCTACCGAGAATATTATTTTTTATCGCAATTTGGATTCGCTTAAAGTTAAAAATCCAAAATACCTTAAGAGTGTTCTCGAGGAGATGAAAAAAAACAAAAAGCCCATTAAAATTAAAATATCAGGTAATTATTATCAAACAATATATTACGAAGATTCTATTTTATTAAAACAACTTTTTTATTATCCGTTTATAGAGTTGTTTGTAATTTTCTTATTTATTTTTGTTGCTTATTTGGCTTTTAGCTCTACACGAAAAGCTGAGCAAAATCAGGTTTGGGTTGGTTTGTCAAAAGAAACTGCACATCAATTGGGAACACCAATATCGTCGTTGCTTGCTATGATTGAATTGTTAAAAATGCAAGATACCGACCCACAACTTATAAGCGAGATAAATAAAGACGTTAAACGTTTAGAAAAAATTACCGAGCGATTCTCTAAAATAGGAGCAAGTCCAAAACTCGAAAATAATAACATTACCGAAACACTTAAAAATTCGATTAATTATATAAAAACACGTTCGTCGAAAAAAATAAAATTTGTTTTTAACGATTCAAACGAAATAATTATACCACATAACGTTCAGCTTTTCGAGTGGATTGTAGAAAATATTTGCAAAAATTCTATTGATGCCATGAATGGAGATGGCGAAATAAAAATAGATATTATTGATAATTACCAACATATTTATATAGACATTTGCGATACGGGAAAAGGTATTGCAAAATCTAAGTTTAAAGCAATATTTAATCCCGGATATACAACAAAAAAACGAGGTTGGGGACTTGGGTTATCTTTAACAAAGCGTATAATAGAAAATTATCATAAAGGAAAAATTTTTGTAAAATCATCAGAAATAAACAAAGGAACTTGTTTTAGGATTGTGTTAAAAAAACGGGTTAAATAGGTTTGTATAATAAACAATTATGAATATACGCTTTTTATTGTTCGGTTTAATTTTTTTAATAATAGCAAGTTGTGCTACTCAAAAAAAAACAAAATCAAAACTAAAAAATGTATCGTTTTTATATAATCCGTCTATAAGTCAAGTAAAATTTAAGCATAAAATTTTTCATATAACCGATACAACATCGGTTTTAAAAATACATTTAAATTCTGACGATTTATTAATAAAAGCCGACGATAAATCAAAAAAAGCAAGAGTTTTAATAAAATACCGTATATATTTAGATAATAATAAATTAGATTTTTACGATAGTCTTTCGACAATTTATAATATAGATTTTTCGCAAAAAAAACAAATTGATATTGATATTCCGTTAAAACTTAAGCCAAAAGCCTATTTTTTTATGTTTACAATAAAAGACTTGTATCGAAATATAAAAACCGAAGAATATTTTTTAACCGACAAAACAAGTAAATTTACAAAAGATAATTTTATTGCAACATCGAAAAATAATTATATAAAATTCGATAATATTGTAAAACAAAATGATAGTTTGCATATAATTTATAAACGGCAAAAAGTAGATAGTTTTTTTGTTTATTATTTTAAAAATAGTTTTAAACAAGCGTCTTTGCCATTTTCTATTTCGCTTGTAAAGGCTCAGTTTTTAACTCCCGACTCGATTTATAAATTTGCAAATAATGACACATCATACATTAGTTTTGAAAAAGAAGGTTTTTACGAAATACTTGCAGATACATCGCAAAACAAAGGAATTACGTTTTTTAACTTTGGCGACAATTTTCCGTATATAAAAACACCCACCGAGATGCTTAATCCTATTGTGTATTTAACATCTCAAACCGAGTTTAAAAAATATAAACAAATGCCAAATAAAAAAATTGCTGTTGACGAATTTTGGTTAAAAACATCAAAAAATGCAAACTCGGCAAAAGGTTTAATAAGAGTTTTTTATAATAGAGTTAAATTTGCAAATATTTATTTTACATCGTATAAAGAAGGCTGGAAAACAGACCGAGGAATGATTTATATAATTTACGGAGCACCGTCGGTAATAAACAAATCTAATAAAATAGAGAGGTGGATTTACAGCAGTCAAAACTCTATGATGCAATTTACATTTATTAACAAACCAAATATTTATACCGATAATAACTTTGAGCTTGAACATAACGAGTCTTACAGCATATTTTGGTATAAAGCTATTGATACCTGGCGAAACGGTCGAATATTTTATGTAACTCAATAAAAACTATTATGGAACAAAAATATATTCTTGCATTAGATCAAGGGACAAGTAGCTGTCGTGCAATTTTATTTGATAATAAAGCTAAGATTGCAGGAATCGAACAAAAAGAATTTAATCAATTATACAAAAAAAACGATTGGGTAGAACAAGACCCTATTGATATCTTTAATATTCAACTTGCAGTAGCAAAAAAACTTATAAAAAAATTAAATATTAATATAAATCAGATAATAACAATAGGCATCACAAATCAGCGAGAAACTACTGTAGTTTGGGATAAAAACACAGGAAAACCTATTTACAATGCTATTGTTTGGCAAGATAAGCGAACAGCAAATTTTTGCAAATCGCAAAAAGTAAAAAAAATACATAATTACATAAAAAAAAATACGGGATTAATAGTAGATTCATATTTTTCGGCTACAAAAATTCATTGGATATTAAACAATGTAAAAAAAGCAAAACAAAAAGCACGCAAAGGCGATTTGCTTTTCGGAACAATTGATACTTGGCTTATTTGGAACCTGACAGGAGGAAAACTGCATATTACCGACTATTCAAATGCATCGCGAACAATGTTGTTTAATATTAAAACATTAGAATGGGATAAAAAATTATTAGATTTTTTTGATATACCTGCGTCAATGCTTCCTAAAGTTAAGGATTCGAGTCTTGTTTACGGAACAACCGAAAAAGATATTTTTGGTAAACCAATTAAAATATCGGGTATTGCAGGCGACCAACAAGCTGCTCTTTTTGGGCAAACGTGCTTTAATACGGGCGAGGCAAAAAATACTTACGGAACAGGGTGTTTTATGCTTATGAATACCGGAGATAAATTTGTATCGTCGAAAAACGGATTGCTTACAACTATTGCGTGGGGAATAAACGGAAAAGTAACTTATGCTCTCGAAGGTAGCGTATTTATTGCAGGTGCTTTAATAAAGTGGTTGCGTAACGATATCAAAATTATAAACTCAGCAAGCCAAACCGAAAAAATAGCTTTGTCGGTAAACGATAATAATAAGGTGTATTTTGTTCCTGCTTTTGCAGGACTTGGAGCTCCTTATTGGAATATGAATGCAAAAGGTGCAATTGTTGGATTAACCCAAAGTGTAAAAAAAGAACATATTGTTAGAGCTGCATTAGAATCGTTGGCATATCAAACAAAAGATGTTTTTAATATTATGCAAAAAGATTCGGGTATAAAATTACATTCGTTAAATGTCGATGGAGGTGCTTCGGTAAATAATTTTTTAATTCAATTCCAATCCGATATTCTTGGAGTAAAAGTAAATCGTCCCGAAAATACCGAATCTACAGCTTTGGGAGCTGCTTTTCTTGCAGGACTTGCTGTTGGTTTTTGGAAAAAGAACGAAATTAAAAAAAATCATAAAATAGAAAAAACTTTTAATCCTAATATAGATGATAAAACTCGAAAGAAACTTTATTTGGGGTGGAAAAAGGCAATAAAAATGATTAATGTTTAAGTTTATTATAAAAAAAAGCGACTTAAGTCGCTTTTTTTTAATTTTTACTCTCCTCTATAATTTTTTTTGCTAATTTATAAATTGAATCATCATCTAAAGTTACAATTCCTCCGTTTGGACCTTTCTCG
>JALSQC010000108.1 GCA_026985625.1 Bacteroidales bacterium
CTAGGTTATCATTTCCCTGATACATCAGTCGAATTTAAAAATATTGATAGTAAAATATTATTGCAACAGACAATAAAACTCTTAAAAGAAAAAAGTTTTTATATAGGAAATATCGATACAACAATATGTTTAGAAAAACCAAAATTAAAAAATTATATAGACGATATAAAGCTATCTTTATCAAAAGTATTAAAAATTGATATAGACGATATCTCAATTAAAGCAACAACCACCGAAAAACTTGGATTTGTAGGCGATAGTAGAGGTATATCGGTGTATTCGGTTGCACTTATTTACAAATAAAGATGTAAATTAATATTGATAACCAATTATCTTTGACATATAAAAAATTAAATACTATATTATTAATAAATGAAAAACATATTAGAATTAACAAAAATAGCTGTAGAAGCATCAATTTTAGCAGGTAATAAAATATTAGATGTTTATAACTCGGATAACTTTGATATACAAATTAAGAAAGATAAATCGCCACTTACGCAAGCCGATAAAGATAGTCATAACGAGATTATTAAGTTTTTAGAACCTGTAAATATTCCTATCCTCAGCGAAGAAGGTAAAATACCCGATTATAACGAAAGAAAAAAATGGGAATATTATTGGTGTATAGATCCGCTTGACGGAACAAAAGAATTTATTAAAAAAAATGACGAGTTTACAGTTAATATAGCTTTAATAAAAAAAACAAAACCTGTTATGGGAGTAATTTATGTTCCCGTTTTGCAAGAGCTTTTTGTTGGAGCCATAGGATATGGAGCAATAAAAATAGAGAATATAAATATACATAATTATAAAGAATTTAATCTTAATAATATATTTACAGAAGGAGATAAATTACCTAAAAAAAATAAAAACCGAAAATATACTATTGTAGGTAGTAGAACCCACATGAATAAAGAGACTGAGGATTTTATAAAACAATATAAAAACAAATACGGAGATATTAATATTATATCAAAAGGCAGTTCTTTAAAACTTTGTATGGTTGCCGAAGGTTTAGCCGATATTTATCCGCGTTTTGCACCTACAATGGAATGGGATACAGCAGCAGGAAATGCAATTGCAATAGCAGCAGGTTTTGTAGTTACAAAACAAGACGGTAAAACTAATTTGGATTATAATAAAGAAAATCTTTTAAATCCTTGGTTTATAGTAAAATCGTAGTATTATAATGAATTTGCTAAGTTTTATTTGTTTTTTATAGGGAGTTTAAATATTAAAATTGTTTACTATTTATAAACTTTACATTTTTCTTCGTTATTAATAATTCTAAGAGCATTTAAAGCTAATGCTCGCATTTCGTCTTCGCCGGGATAAACATGAATTGGAGCTATACGGTAAACTCTTTCGATAATTAAATTCATAAATAATTTGCTATGTGCTATACCTCCTGTAATAAGAATAGCATCTACATTTCCTTTTAATACGGGACACATTGAACCTATTGCTTTTGATACTTGGTAAGCCATTGCTTCGAAATATTTTTTTGCTTTTTTATCGCCTTTAATAACTCTTTTTTCGGTTTCGTATGCTGAGTTTGTTCCAAGATATGCAACAAGACCACCTTCGCCTTTAATCATACGGCGTATTTTTTTTTCGGTGTATTTGCCAGAGAAACACATACTTACAAGTTGTCCTACAGGTAGCGTTCCTGAGCGTTCCGGCGAGAAAGGTCCTTCGCCATCTAATCCGTTGTTAACGTCTATAACTCTACCTTTTTTATGTGCGGCAACAGTAATTCCTCCTCCAAGATGAACAACTATAAGGTTTAAATCTTCGTATTTTTTCATTAACGATTTTGCATGGTCGCGAGCTATTGCTTTTTGATTTAGTGCATGAAAAATAGAAACTCTGCTAAATGCAGGGTGTCCCGATATTCTTGCAATATCGTCTAATTCGTCGACTACAACAGGGTCGGCAATATATGCTTTTGCATTGGGTAACGACTGCGAAAATTCGTATGCTATTAATCCTCCGAGATTACTTGCATGCTCGCCAAACGGACTGTTTTTAAGGTCTTTTATCATTTCGTCGTTTACCTCGTAAACTCCCGATTCGATAGGTTTTAATAGTCCGCCACGGCCTATAACTACTTTTATGTTTTCGAGGCTTATTTCGGCATAAGTAATTTCTTTACATATTAAGTCTTTACGATATTGAAATTGATCGGTTATTTTATTAAATTTTTTTAGATCTTCGATACTGTGTTTTATTGTTTTTAGAAATATAGGGGTTGAGTTTTTATATACGGCTACTTTTGTTGTTGTAGATCCGGGGTTAATTACTAATATGCGTTTTTGTTCGTGTATATACACGTTTTTCATATAATCTTCCATACTTTTTATTTTTTTTATATTTTTATAGGCATGCTGCCAATGCTATCGATAAATATTTACTTTTGTCGTTATCGGCTCTTGATGTTAATACTATTGGTATTTTTGCTCCGGTAATTATTGCAGCTGAGTTTGCTCCTCCAAGAAAATTTAATGATTTATAAAAAACATTTCCTGTATTAATCTCCGGAACTAAAATAATATCTACATCGCCCGATACTTTGCTTTTTATTCCTTTATGTTCGGCTGCTTTTTTTGATATAATATTATCAAGAGCTAATGGACCGTCGATAATGCAATTTTTTATTTGATTACGTTTATTCATCATTGTAAGCATACTTGCATCTATTGTTGCTTGCATTTTTGGATTTACTGTCTCAACCGAGCATACTATTCCTACTTTTGGTTTTTTTATACCTAAACGGTTGTATAAATTAACGGCATTATTAATTATTTCGGCTTTTTCGTATATATCTGGTGATATATTCATAGCAACATCGGTTACAGCAAATACTTTGTGATAATATTTAGTTTCGAAAATTGCAATATGGCTTAGTAGTTTTCCTTTTAATAAATTATTTTCTTTAACAAGCACTTGTTTTAATAGTTTTCCTGTGCTTATTAATCCTTTCATTAAAATATCGGCTTTACCTGCATTTATTAAATCTATTGCTTTTTGAACTGCTTTAATATCATCGTTTATATTAATTATCTCAACTTTTGATAACGATAGTTTGTTTGACTTTATTATGTTAATTATTTCTGTTTTATTACCAATTAATATAGGTTTTATAATTTTGTTATTATATGCAGTTTCTATGGCTTTTAAAACGTCGTTATCGTGTGCAGGTGCAACTATAAGATTTTTAATGTTTTTATTTTGTTTTGATATTGTTATAAATTGATTAAGTTCTGTTATTTCCATATTTTTAGCTTTTTGTCGAAAATACAAAAAAAAATTATTTTTTTACATTTTATTTTTATGTTATAAATCGCTTAGTTAATTATATGTATTTGTTTATATATTAGGTAATTATAATGGTTCTGTAAGAATTATATGTTTTTAAAAATATTTATAATAATTTTTTTATTTTTTTGGTAGTCTTTTTATTGCAAGTATGTGTTTTTTTTTGATATTTTATAAACAATTCCGTATAAAATAATTAAAATACTAAAGAATAGTGCAATTTTACCTATGTAATCGCCGGCAAATACATAAAAAGTAATTTTATTGTTTGATTTTAGTTTTGCCGATATTGCTGTTCTAACCCACCATTTTGTTTTTTTTATAATATCGCCACGCTGATTTATAAATGCTGATATTCCTGTATTTGCTGAACGGGCGACGCTTCGTCTTGTCTCTATGGCTCGTAATCTAGAGTAGCTTAAGTGTTGGTTGTATCCTGGAGTATCGCCCCACCAACCATCATTTGTAATTACAAAAATAAAATTAGCTCCTTTT
>JALSQC010000109.1 GCA_026985625.1 Bacteroidales bacterium
TTTATGGAATTTTCGGTGCCCGGATTTATAAAACGATATTGTCAACCAAATGCAATATTAACTCTGGCAGAATTTTTAGAAGATTATGCTAACGCCGAAACAAAAGAAAAAGGATACAAACTTATAGACAATAACATTAATAACATGGAAAACGATAATTATAAAAAACAACTTATCGAAAAACTTAAACTGATAAAACAAAAGAAAAGAGATTTATATTTTTAATAACTTGTAAACCGTAAAAAAATGAAAGGAAAAGATTTAAAACCACATATAGGAATTTTTGGACGCCGAAACCTTGGAAAAAGCTCGTTAATCAATGTCCTTACGGGACAAGATATAGCCATTGTATCTAACAAAGCGGGAACAACGACCGACCCTGTAAAAAAATCAATAGAAATTTTTGGTATAGGACCGGTTATTATAACCGATACGGCAGGTATCGACGACAAAGGATATCTTGGCAAAAAACGAATCGAAAAAAGTCTTAGTGTTATTCCAAATGTAGATTTAGCTATTCTTATTATATCCGAAAATACTTTTGGCGAGTCCGAAAAACAAATATTAAACGAGTTTAAAGAATACGATTTGCCTTTTTTAATTATTCACAGCAAATCCGATTTGCAAAAACTACAACCCGAGACCATTAACAAAATAAAACAAGTAGCTGATGTCGATATTATGGATTTTAATATTAACGACAAGTCTGCTTTAGACAAATTAATAAAACTTTTAGTTAAAAATATGCCCGAAACATCATACAAAAGCAAATCGTTGTTTAAAGGAATTATTAAACCAAAAGATATTGTCCTGCTAATAACTCCTATTGACTCCGAAGCTCCCGAAGGGCGAATGATTCTGCCGCAAGTTATGGCTTTACGCGATGTTCTTGACAACGATGCCATTTGTGTTACGGTAAAAGAAACCGAGATAGAAGATTTTCTTAAAACCGGTATAAAACCTGCCTTAGCTGTAACCGACAGTCAAGCTTTTGAGTTTGTAAATAAAATTATACCCAAAGATATTACTCTTACAAGTTTTAGCATTACATTGGCAAGATACCGCGGAAATTTTGATAAATATCTCGAGGGAACTCCTAAAATATCGGAGCTTAACGACGGCGATACAATTCTTATGTTAGAATCGTGCACACACCAATTAGCTTGCGATGATATAGGCAGATTTAAATTGCCAAAATGGTTGCAAAATTTTACACAAAAAAAACTTAATTTCGACTATGCAAGCGGACTAACAAAATTTCCTAAACCAATAGATAATTACGCCTTGGTAATACAATGCGGAGGTTGTGTTGTTACTCAAAAACAATTAAATAACCGTTTGTTACCATTTATCAAAAAAAACATTCCCGTTAGCAATTACGGTATGGCAATAGCATATGTAAACGGTATATTTAACAGGGTTACAGAACCTTTTTTATAAAATCCCACGAAAAATGATTTATAATATTTTAAATAAAAAAATACTTACTAAAGACGATATAATTTATTTGTTAAAAACAGACAAAACCGAAAGAAATATTTTATTTAAAAAATCAGCCGAGGTTAAGCAAAAAAGTATAGGAAACAAAGTATATTACCGTGGGTTAATAGAGTTTTCAAACATTTGCGAAAAAAATTGTTACTATTGTGGCATTCGCAAATCAAACAAAAATATTAAACGATATAATATTTTAGACGATGATATACTAAAATCGGCAAAATTTGCTTTTGACGCAAACTACGGCTCGGTAGTTCTGCAATCGGGCGAAATTGCAAATGATAAATTTACGCGTAGAATAGAGAATCTTTTAAAAAAAATTAAACTACTGTCTAATAATAAATTAGGAATTACAATATCGCTTGGCGAACAAACCGAAGAAACTTATAAACGATGGTTTAAAGCAGGTGCACATCGTTATTTATTGCGTATAGAAACATCAAACCGCAATTTATACTATAAAATGCACCCCGAGAACAAAAATCATAATTTTAACAACCGAATAAATTGTTTGCAAAATTTAAAAAAAATAGGCTATCAAACAGGAACAGGTATAATGATTGGGTTACCTTTTCAGAGCTTAAGCGATTTAGCCGACGATTTAATTTTTATGAAAAATATTGATATCGATATGTGCGGAATGGGACCATACATAGAACATAAAGATACTCCGTTATACAAATACCGCAATTTATTATTGCCATTAGAAGAAAGATTTATTCTTACTCTTAAAACCATTGCCATATTACGATTATTAATGCCTAATATTAATATTGCAGCAGCAACAGCTTTGCAAGCTATAGATAAAATAGGCAGAGAAAAAGCACTAAAAATAGGAGCAAATATAATTATGCCTAATATTACTCCCGGAAAATTTCGCAACCATTATAAACTTTACGAAAACAAACCTTGTATCGACGACGAACCCGATGACTGCAAACAATGTTTAGATGCCCGTATTGCAATATCGGGCAACAAAATAGGATACGGCGAATGGGGCGACTCGTTGCATTTTAAAAAAAAGAAATATTTTTTTTAGTTATCCACCATTTATTAAATCCGTCATTACGAGGCTGTAAGCCGAAGTAATCTGTTGAATAGAACTACCAACCAGAGAGAGATTGCTCTGCTATTTAAAACTGTTGGGTTTATTTATTGTAGAAATTTTTAAATCGTCAAAATAAGTTACTGCATCTGATTTTGTCCATAAACCTATTTTTCCATAGTTTTTAAGACTATTATCGGTTGTTTCCATCTCTAAGCTATTATTAAAATAACATTTTATATATTCGCCATTTACTATTATTTTTATATTATACCATTTATTTTTTTGCATTGTTATTTTAGAACTTTTTAGTTGAATTCTTCTACCGTTTACAACTTTATAAAGTCTAAAATTATTTTCTAAAGGATTAGCCCTGGCAACATAATAATTATTTTCGTCTTTATAACGCCAAACCGGACCGCCTCCTTGGTCGTTGTCCCCTTTTTCGGCTTTAAAACGAACATTAATTTCCATATCTTTATATTTTAACGAATCGTTAATAATGATATTAAATCTATAGTCTTCGGTTTCTTGCGATGTTTGTGCCAAAACATTATTACCGTTATCGTTAATAATAACCCATTTGCAAGGATTTCCTTTTCCCGTAATGTGAGTTGACCATATTTTTGTTTTGCTTAGGTTGGTGTTATCAAAAGAAAATTTTACACTTTTTTGTGCATTACTGCAACTAACCATAATTATTAAGGTTAAAATAATAATAATATTTTTCATTTTTTTATATGTTTATTTATAATTTGCAAAAAACTTGGTAGAACTATTAAAAGAAGAGGCATTGCTACAATAAAACCTCCTATTACAGCAATGGCAAGAGCTTGTTGCATTTGTGCTCCTATTCCTACACCTATTGCTAACGGAATAAGTGCTAAAATAGCACTTAAAGCAGTCATTAGGTTTGGACGTAAACGTAACATTATAGCATTGTTAACAGCATAATCCGCTGCATTGTTTTTTAAATCTTTTAAAAACTGAAATACCGTAAAAATAGCGTTTTCAGCTACGATACCTACTATCATTATTAAGCCTGTATAACTACTTACATTTAACGGAATATTAAAAATATAAAGCATTATTAAACTACCGCTTATGCTAAGCAAGGAGATTATAATAATTATAAACGAAATAATCCAGTGTTTAAAAATAAACATTAAAACAACAAAAACAAGAAGTGTTGCAAGAGTTAAAATCATTAATAATTCTTTAAACGACTGTTGTTGCTCGGCATAAGCTCCTCCATATTTAATTTGATAAGCCGGAGGTAAATTTATTTTTTTTGCAAATGCCGACTTTAAATTATCAATTGCCGAACCTAAATCTTTATTTTCTAAACGTGCCGTTAAGATAATAACAGGTTTTAAATTCTCGCGACTTTCGATAACATCGCCCGATTGTGTTTTTATATTGCAAAAAAACGATAGTGGACGCATTGTGCCGTCGGGTAAAAATATTGCTTGTTTTTTTAATACTTCCAAATCGTTATTTGCAAAATCCAAGAAACGCATAATAATGCGTCGCATTTGTTGTCCCTCTTGTATATCGCCAATTTGCAAACCCGATGTCATTGCCGCTTGGTCGGGGTTTGGAACGGGAATATTTGCACTTCGACCTACGGGAACTCCTTCGATAATTGTTTTTAATTGTGTATCGAAATTAGTTAAACTAATATTATAAAGAGCTAATTTGTCGAGTTTAGGCTTTATAATTAGTGCAGGACCTTCGGGAACAAGACCATCGTCTATATCAACAATTCCGGGAATACTATCCATAACTTTATGACATTGATCGGCAATTTTTTGTAATTTTTTATAATTGTCGCCAAAGATTTTAATTTCTATTGGTTGGGCTTTGCCTATTAAATCGCCAAGCAAGTCGGCAATTCGTTGTCCAAACTCAATATTAAGAACCGGAACTTTTGCCGATATCTCGTGTCGCAGGTCGTTAATTACCTCATCGGTTGTTTTTTTTCGATTGTTTTTTAGTTGTATAGAGTAGTCGCCTTCGTTAGCAGGGTGTGCTCTAAAAGACATTCTAATACCTGTTCGTCGCGAATAACTTTGCACGTTAGGATTTGCAAGAATTATTTTTTCCATCTCTTTACATAAACGGTTGGTTTCGTTAATATTAGTGCCGGGAGGAGAATAATAATCCAAGACTATAGAGCCCTCGTCGAGTTCGGGCAAAAATCCTGTTTGTAATTTTGTCGATGCCAAATAACCAAAAACTAATAATAAAAATACAAAAGCAAACGAGTATGCAGGTTTTTTAAAAAACCATATTAATAGATTAATTTTTGGTTTGTGTTTTTTTGTTTTTGGTTTATATCCTATAATTATATGAAAAACAGGCAATAACAACCAAGTAACTAAAAACGAAACTATCATTGTAAGTTGCATTGTATCGGAAAGAATACGAAAAAAACTTCCTGCAAGTCCACTCATTAAACGAAACGGAAAATGTATTACTATTGTCGAAAGCGACGATGCAATCATTGCCGGTAATAAAAATTTTATTGATATCTTAACAATTTGATATCGATTTTTATCGGGATAGTTTTCGTGATTTTTATATATTTGTTCGATAATTACAATTGCATCGTCGATAATAAGACCTACCGAGGCGGCAATTGCTCCCAGCGACATAATATTAATGGTTATGCCAATTAAATACAGCACTAAAAATGAGAATGCTACTGTAACGGGAATTGTAAGTAAAACAACTAAACTCGATCGCCACGAACGTAAAAATAAAACAATAACAATAAATGCCAAAAGCAGACCTTCGTAAATAGTTTTTATCGCACTATCTACACTTGCCGTTACAAAAGCACTTTGATTGTAATATGGTTTTAGTAAATAACCTTTTGGTAATAAGCGTCTTATTTCTTGAGCTTTTTTTTCGGTATTCTTGGCAAAATCGGTTAGGTTTACTCCCGGTTGTTTTACTAAATCGATAATAACGGCATTGTTTCCGTTAGCATTTATTTTTACAAATTCTTGTTGCTCCTCGAGTTTTATTTTTGCAATATCTTTTATTTTTATAATTCTACCGTTTATGTTTTTTATTATTGTATTGTTAAGCTGTTGTATATTTTTAACACGGGTATCTAATAATGTTAAATACATTCTGTAATGGTCGGGTAAAAGTCCTGCCGACGACACAAAATTATTGTTGTTAAAAGCAGTTATAATATCTTTTGGTTTAATGTTTAGGGCTTCCATTTTAATAGGAATGGGAATAATTACATATTCTTTACTTCTGCCACCACGGACAATTACATTTGATATGCCTTTTAGTTGCAAAAAGGCAGGACGAATAATAATGCTTGCAATGTCTTTTAAATCGACATCGGTTTTATCGGGATTTTCGAGAGTGTATCCGTAAACGGGAAAAAGTGATTGGTTCATTACCTCGGCAGAGATGTTTACGTCGGGAGGCAGAAAATTTTTTATTTCGTTAATACGGCTTTCTAATTGTGGTTTTAATTCGTAGATGTTAAGTCCCCAGTCGAAATAAACCTCTATGGTAGCACTTCCCCTGCCGGTATTACTTTTTACCAATTTAACGCCATTTACTTTTTTTACGGCATTTTCTATTGGTTGTGTTACCGTTATCATCATTTTGTCAATAGGTATCTGTCCGGCATCTACAATAATAGAGATTCGTGGAAATTGAACCTCGGGGAACAGGTTGGTTTTCATTTGTGTAAACGAAAAGATACCTGCAATAAATATTAATATCCCTAATAATAATATTGGTTTTTTTAATATTTTGTAGTAGTTTGTCATATAATTTTGTTAAAAAATTATTCGATATATTAATTTAATAACTGCATTTGTTGTCTGTGGTTTTAAATACTCTATTTGTTTTATTGGTTCTTGATATCCTATATTATAAACAAAATACAAGTCGGAACCTACTTTTGGTATCCAGTGTAAACGAATATTATAAATCATAATTTCGTCTAAATCGTTGTATTGAGAAAATAACGAAAAGTTTAATTTTGTTGTAAAAGCATAATTTAAATATAAGGCTATTTCGTTTGTTGTTATGTTTCCCTCGGGTAAATTTAAAAAATTAACAGTATAATTTCCATTAATATTTAGGTGTTTGTTAACGTTTATGCCTAAACTACTTTCGATGGTTTGTATTTTTCCGGTATAAAATCCGCCGAAATTGTATAAAAGTTCTGTCCATATTTTACGGGCACGGTATGTTTCGAATTGTATCTCGTATTTATACATTGTGTATTTTCCGGTTGGTATAGATATGCTGTCGGTAAGCGAAAACGGATTGTCGATACGGTCGTAGTTTTGTATAAGATTTATTTCGAATCGTTCGCCCGATTTAAAAATAGCACCAAGTGGACGGGTTTCGTTAGAGAGGCTTTCTATTTCGCCTGTTGTGTTTGTGTTGTATAGTGTAAATCCCCATGGTTTTAGTAGTAATCGTTTTATTCCGTATTTTGTTAGTATGCGTGGTGATAAACGAAAATACCAACTGTATGAATTGTAATTTTTACGGCGTATATAACCCAACCCGGGATTAAAATTATTTTGCATGCTTCCTAAAGCCATAAAGTTGTCTATCAGGTCGTTAGGGTAATCGGCATAAAGGCGGTATGTTAATGCGTCTTTTTGAATTTTAAAGTCATTTGTGCAAGTAGTGAGTTTTGCTCCAATTGTAAGATTTTTATTTTTTAAAAATTTTGATGTTTGATAAGCTCCATCAATTCCAATAACTTGATTTGATGTTTTTGTGTTTATTTTGTTTGTAAAAATTCCTCCTATGTAAGATTGTTTTCCAATATCGTATTTATAGCGGAATACTGTATTGTTTGTTGTTGGTATTGTATCGAATTTTTCTTCTTGTATATTTAGAAATCCTATATTGTTTCGTCCTATTTTTCCAAATACACGGGCTCCTGCAATTATTGGTATTTGCATGCCGTTTTCTAAACCTATTTCTCTACTGTAGAAAGCGTTGTTCATATCGCCAAGATAATATGAGAACATATCGGAACCTTCTAGAAAAAATTGTCGTTTTTCGGGATAATAAATACTAAATCGCGATAAGTTAACGGGAATACGGTCGGCTTCGACTTGAGCAAAATCTGTAAAAGTTGTTAGGTTTAGTTTTAGTGTTGGCAAAAGGCTAACATTTAAATCGCCTCCAAATTTTAACGGATACGAACTTCCGCTGTTTTTTTTGTATTGCCAGCCTGCTAAAGTATATGGTTTAAATTCAAATTTTTTAGCGTAGGCAATGTTTTTTATGTTAATTAATCTGCCGGCATTTGCTACCGAATAAATAGAATAATCTCTTGACCAGCCTTGCCATAGAGCTTGTTCGTTTTCGGATACAATATCGCGTTCGAAATTTATAGCCCAATTTAATATGCTGTCGTTTTTAAACTGGAACGTGCTAAACGGAATGTAAATTTCGGCAAACCAACCTTTGTTGTTAATTGTTGTTTTTGTGTCCCACACGCCGTTCCAATCTTCGTTTCCGTCTTCGCCTCCGTAAATTTGAATATCGGCTCTTGCTCCATTAGGGTTTATTACAAATAAATATCCTGTGCGATTATCGTCAAAAGGGCTAATTATTATTTGAAAATTATCGTCGGAACGGTAATTAAAATCGCGTTTCATATTTTTTGCAACTATTTTAGTAATATCTTTTTGATAACACCAAATACCTATATAAAGAGTATTTTTATTGTAAAGCATTGCAACCTCGGTGTGTTCGGTAACGGGTTTGCCAAAATCTAAATCTCGTTGTGTAAAATTACTTATGTGTTGAGCTTTTTGCCAAGCCGGTTCGTCTAAGTTACCATCGAATTGTATCTTTTTTGTAATTTTATATGGTTGTATAGTGTTTGGCATCGATTGTTGTGAATAAACATATAAGTTTGTTGTGATTAATAATATGCTTAATATTGTTTTTAAATAGCCAAAATTGTTTGTTGGTTCTATCATATAAAATTTATTTTATAATTTTTATTAATGATGTATCGTTAAGCCCGTAAGCTCCTTCGCTTATAAATAAATCGTTTGCACTAAATTCGGGAGTTATTATTTCTACACTGTCGTGATTTTGTATTCCTATTTTTACGGGTATTTTTATAGCAATAGTATCGTTAATAAGTTTCATAATCCAGAATTTGCTAATTAATGCATCGGTTTGCAAACAAGATTTTGGTAATATTTGTGTTTTGTGTTTTTTGCTTTTGTTTATTAATAC
Source organism: Bacteroidales bacterium (assembly GCA_026985625.1). Taxonomy (GTDB): domain Bacteria; phylum Bacteroidota; class Bacteroidia; order Bacteroidales; family JAFGXI01; genus JALSQC01. The sequence continues at coordinate 8,801 of JALSQC010000109.1, forward strand.
TTTTACTATCATATTTTCGGGTAAAAATTTATTTGTTGTAATATTTGCCAGCACTTTTGTTGTTTGCGATGTTTCGTTAATTTGTGGTAGTGTTTTTGAGAATTGACCTTGTATTTCGGTGTTATCGGGTAAAATAATTTTACATTTATCGCCAAGTTTTGCCCATTTATTGTATTCGAAAGGTATATTTGCTTGTATTTTTATATCGTTATATGCTAATAATATACACATTACCGAGCCTTTATCGACAAATATATTTTTATTAACAACGTTTAAGTTTACAACTCTTCCGTTTACGGGAGCATATACTTTTATAATTCCGTAGTTTACGGCAGAGCTATCGCTTTTATGCATTAAAAAAGCTTCGGGTGTTTGCATCTCAAAAATAAGTTCTCCTTTGGACACTATATCACCTTGTTTAATATTTACTTTTGTTAGATATCCGTTTATTGGTGCTACCAAATTGCTTTTGTTAAGATAAACTGTTTTTCCCGAGAGCTCGATATAATCGTGCAAATAACCGGTTCTAAAATGTGTAACTTTTACTTTGGCAACTGGTTTTATATTATATTTTTTTTTGCTATTTTTAGTGCAAGCACTAAAAATGACTATTATAATTAATTGTAAATAAATTATTTTTTTCATACTATTTTTGTTTATTCACAGGTAAAAAGTGTATTAAAAAATCCAATAATTATATGTGCTAATTAATATTTGTTTTTTTATTTGTAAGTTTAAATTTTCTTGTTTTTTTTCTGATATATCACGAATAAGGTTTTTAAAATCCATTATTGATACTTGTGCTTTTAATAGTTCATCGGTATATAATTTTAATAATTTATTATATCCTTTTAATTGTTTTTTTACTATTGCTATTTGTTTGTCAACTGCTTTTATTTGCGATATGTATTTTTGTTTATTTGTATTATATTGATTTATAAAGTATTGTTTTTTAAACTCAATGTTTTGTAGTTCGATAATTGTTTTTTCTTGTTGTATTTTTTTTTGATTTCCGTCGAAAATATTCCAAAAAATATTTATACCTGTTGCAAATCCAAATCTATTAAATGATGGTATGTAAATAGCATTTATACCTGCATTTGCAAACAATTTTATTTGTGGTTTATATTTTTGATTAAATAATATTTGTTTTGTGCTTATATTTAAGCTATCTAATTTATATTTTTTAATAAATAACGAATTGTTAACGGTATCGGGTTTTATTTTAAAATTTATATTATCGATGTTAACGTATCCTGTGTCGTTAATTCCGCAAATTAAATTTAAATCGGCTATATTTTGTTTATATTGTGCTATATAATTACTGTATTTTATTTTGTAATTGTCGTTCTCGATTTGCATTATCATTAAGTCTATTTTTTTGTATATAGCATTTTTTACAAGTTTATCCATTATTTGTAATTGCTTGTCTATGGTATCAATTAATGTTTTTGTAATTTCGGCTTGTTTTTTAGCTTTTAGACATAAAATGTATTGTTGTTCTACCAATCGTTCTAACTCGTGCGTTGTTAAAGAAATTTTATTTACGTTTGTTTGCGTTTGTATATCGGCTTGTTTTAAATAATTGTTATAACGGTTTTTTGTAAATAATTGTTGTTCGATTGATATTGTTCCTTGGTATTGTCCTCCGTCGGAATAGGCTAAATCGTATCCTGTGTATGTATTTGCGTCTTTTGATATTATTTGTAATTTATTTATGTTGTTATCGTGATTAATAATTGGAGCAAATAAAATATTTGCATTTGCTTTAATTTTAGGAGCAGATAATATTTTTTTTATTTCCTGTGTATTTAATTTAACAATTTTATTGTTGTTTTTTATTGTGTTAATTAAAGGACTATTAAGTTTTGCTTGATTAATATAATAATAAAAATTATGATTTTGAGCATTTGTTATTACCGAAAATATTATTATAAAAAATATATTTAAAAAAAATATTCTCATTTTTTTAATTTTTATGTAAAGATAAAATTAATTATAAAGAAAATCTATAGAAAAATAAATTAACATAATAAATTTAATAAGTATATTAAAATTTATGTAAAATAACTACAAGTTAATATATGTTTTATTTATATGGTTCTTTTTTTATTGTGGCAACAATATTTAAATCTTCAAGAATTTTTTTTTCAATTGTATCTGCAATATTAGCAGCCTCTGACAATCTCATATCAGGCGGTAAAACAATATGGCAAGTAAGTTCTTTGTGATTACCGTAATTATGAATATGAACGTGATGTAATTTTACATCGTAACCTGATACTGTTGATGTTATTTTATTAAGTTCATCAATAAGTTCTTTACCGGGCTCTTCTCCTAATATAGGATTAACAGCATCTTTAAAAATATCAAAAGCCGTATAAAAAATAAAACACGAAACAAGTATTCCTAAAATAGCATCAACATAAGGAACGTATGGCGAAATAAAAATACCTATTAATATAACTAACGAAGAAATAGCATCGCTTCTGTGATGCCAAGCATCGGCTTTTAGCGACACCGATTTTGTTTTTCGAGCAATATAAAAAGAATACTGTGCCATAACTTCCTTAACAATTAAAGATATTATTGTTACTATTATAGCTGTTTTGCCAAAAATTTCGTTTCCTCCGTTAATTAATTTTAAAATACTTTCTTGAAAAAATTTAAACCCAATCATTGCCAAAAGAACACCAATTACAATAGATGATATAAGCTCTGCCCTACCATATCCAAACGGACGTTTAACATTTGGTTTTTTTTTTGATATTTTTATTCCTATTAAAAGTATTACAGACGAAAGGCTGTCGGTTAATGTATGCCAAGCATCGGCAATAATGGCAATAGAGCCCGATATTAAACCTGCCCAATATTTTAATAAAAACAACAATAAATTTAAAATTATTGAAACCCAGCCCGCTAAAAATATTTGTTTTGTTCTTTTTTGCATTTTTACAAAAGTAATTAATAAAAATATATTTAACCAAATAAAAATACCTAATAAAATTACTTAATTTTTAATAAAAAAATACTAATTAAAATACGCTTTATAACTGTTGATTTAACACACTTGTAATATGTAAATTTGTTATATATAAAAAAATAAAGCTATGTTAAATAAAATAGTAATAGGTTTAATAATATTCTTTACGGTTCTTAGTATAAAGAATAATCATCTGCAATATAAAAAGGCATATATTGATGAATATAAGTATAATTATAAAAATCAAATTAATAGATTTTATATGAACTCGTGGTATTCAAATACAAATAATTTTAACGGAATAATTACAAGTATAAAAACAACGGTTTTTGATACTTTAAAATCATATTTTTATGTATGCGATTCTATTATTAGAATAGATAATTTTGATAAAAACTTTAATCCTGTTAATACTTACATATACTATCTTAATAAAAACGAATGTTATGTAATAAACGATAAATTAAAAGCATATAAATATAAAAAAATTCCGGTTACAAATTATAACAATGATAACATTATAAAAACAAAAATTTTTAAATATATAAACGGAAAAAAATGTTTTTTGTGGAAAATAAAACACGAAAACAAAATTTATTCTTACTGGGTTACAGGAAAAAACTATAACTTTTATTACAAAATATGTGGTTTATTTTATAATAAAAATAAAGCAACATCAATTTTTGCATCATCAAAATTCAAAGGAATAATGCCAATGCTTGTAGAAGAAAGAACAAAACTTAGACAAATTATAAGCCAATACAAAATAACACAAATAGAACCTGCAGTTATAGACTATTCGGTTTTTAAAATACCAAAAAATTATAAACTAATTAATTAATAAAACTATGAGACTAAATCTTTTTATACTTATAAGCATTATGGCACTAAACACTTTTGCCAAAACAAATCCTAACGATAGTTTAACAAATAATGCTAATCTCTCAAAAAAAATTATAACATACAAAATACAAATAGGTGCTTTTTTTACAAATAACTACGACAGCACATTTTTAAACTCGCTTTGTTGCAATTTATTTATCGAAGAAAACAAAACCAATACAAAATTTCTTATAGGCACTTATTACGATATACACAAAGCACAATATGCTTTAAATGTTGTGCAAAAAAAAATAGCAGACGATGCATTTATAGTTCCATACGTTAACAATAAACGTGTTACATTTAAAGATATAAAATAATTATTTTTTATTCCTATAAGTTTATACTCTGTTTTAATTTTATAGCCAAAAATATTATTCAAAATATATTTAACTTTATATTTTTGTAAAAAATACAAAGATATGGACTTTATTAAAGAATTAACTTGGCGGGGAATGATACACGATATTATGCCCGGAGCCGAAAAACAATTAAAAAAAGAATTAACATCAGCATATGTTGGCATTGACCCCACAGCAGATTCTTTACACATAGGACACTTGGTATCTATAATGATGTTAAAACATTTTCAACTTGCCGGACATAAACCCATAGCATTAGTAGGAGGAGCAACAGGAATGATTGGCGACCCGTCGGGAAAATCACAAGAACGCAATTTGCTTGACGTTAAAACCTTACGACACAATCAAGAAGCTATAAAAAAACAACTATCAAAATTTTTAGATTTTGAATCGGATTCGGCAAACAAAGCAGAACTTGTTAATAACTACGATTGGATGAAAAACTTCTCGTTCTTAGATTTTATTCGCGATATAGGAAAACATATTACCGTAAATTATATGATGGCTAAGGAATCGGTTAAAAAACGATTATCAACCGACTCAAAAAACGGAATGTCGTTTACCGAATTTACATATCAACTTGTCCAAGGCACCGATTTTTTATATTTATACGAACATTATAATTGCAAATTGCAAATGGGAGGTTCCGATCAGTGGGGAAACATAACTACAGGAACAGAACTTATACGCCGAAAACTCGGAGGCGAAGCCTTTGCTATTACTTGCCCTCTTATAACAAAATCTGACGGAGGAAAATTCGGGAAAACCGAGAGTGGCAATATTTGGTTAGACCCAAAAAAAACATCGCCATATAAATTTTATCAATTTTGGTTAAATGTATCAGACCAAGATGCCGAAAAATATATTAAAATTTTTACACTACTTAAAAAAGACGAGATAGAAACTTTAATAAAATTGCACCGAGAAAATCCTCACTTTAGAGAACTACAAAAACGTCTTGCCAAAGAAATTACTATAATGGTTCACTCTAAAGAAGATTACGAAACATCGGTAAATGCGTCGAAAATACTTTTTGGCAAATCAACAACCGAACAACTATCGTTAATAGACGAAAATACTTTTTTGTCGGTTTTTGAGGGAGTTCCTATTTTTAAAATAAACCGAACAGATATAAACAACGGTATTAATGTTGTTGATTTGTTAAGCGAAAAAAGTAATGTTTTTTCGTCGAAAGGCGAAACCCGTAGAATAATTAAAGGAAACGGGCTCAGCATTAACAAACAAAAAATAACAAGTCCCGATATAACTATTAGCTCGCAAGATTTAATAAACAATAAATTTATTTTAGTGCAAAAAGGCAAAAAAAACTACTTTTTAATACAAATCGACAATTAATCTTAAATTTATATCGAAAAAGGTTTAATAAAAACTTTAAAAAGTAAATAACTTATTACAAATAAATGAATTATTGTGTATGTTTACATAAACAAACCCCAAAAAATGGCAAAAATGCACAAAATCGGGGTTTAAAATCTTAATTTCTTAAAAAATATGCTTACTTTTAAAAGTGTCTATATAAAGTTTTATA
>JALSQC010000110.1 GCA_026985625.1 Bacteroidales bacterium
CATCTATATTACTACAATGACCTGCAAGTGCTTCGTCAATTGAGTTATCGACAACCTCGTAAACTAAGTGGTGTAATCCTTTTACTCCTACATCGCCTATATACATTGCAGGGCGTTTTCTTACGGCTTCTAAGCCTTCTAATACTTGTATATTTTCTGCTGAATAGTTTGTGTGTTTTTTATCTGTTTCGCTCATTTATTTTTTTATTTTTTTGTATTTTTTTTTATAAAAACAAAGATACTTAATTTATCTGTTTATATATAAAAAATAGGTTATAAATGCTTGTTTTTATTAACAATAATATTAACAAATTATTTGTTTTAAATTGTTTAAAGTGAATATGATAGTCCTACCAATACGTTAAAACCTTGTGTTGGATAAAAATTGTAACGATAGTATTTTTGAGATAGTATATTGTTAAATTTTAAGAATGCCGATAGTATTTTGGTATATCTGTATTCAAATGACAGGTTAAGGTCTATAAATCCTTTTAGTTCTTGTGGCGAATATATTTTTTTGTTTGCCGATTTATATTCTACACTTTTTATTGCGTATTGTTTTCCTATAAGAAATAAATCTAGATTGGTTATAATTTTGTTTTGTATGTTGTATTTTGTTGAGAATGTTATGTTATATTTTGGTTTATGCCAAGCGTAGTTTAGTTCGCCCATTGAGTATTCGTAATAATGTCCAAATAAAATAAAGTTTATTTTTTTTGATTTTTCCCAATTTAATTCGCCATATACGTCTATTAACGATACATTGTCGTAAACTACATCGAATTTATTATCGAATGTTGTTACTAATGGATTTGCCGAGTCGGGTTGTATAGTTAGTTTGTTTATGTAAAAATACATATCTTCGTAAACTTTATAGTTTGTTTTAAAGTTATACGACAGTTTTGAACTTAGTTTTCCTTTTACTCCCAAATAAAGCGATAAAATGTTATTTGTGTTTTTAACGTTTAATGTGTTATCGATATAGGGATTTTCTAAAATTATTTTTTGGTAGTTATTATTTTCTATGTTTCCGTATATGCCTAAATATGGTATTAAAAGTTCGTCGATTACATTGTATTTTACGTCTATCATCGGATAAAAATGAAAAGCGGGTTCTGCCGGCGGATTAATATCGGCATTAAAGTTTAAGCCTGCAATTATTCGCCATGTATCGGTAGATTTATTAATGTATGGTTTTATTTTTATTATGGTATTATTTACCGTATCTATTTTTGTGTTTGTATTTATGTAATTAATTTCGTAGTCGACCCCGAGTATTTCGGTTTTATAGTAGTTATTTATATTTCCGTAAAATTTAAGATTGTTTGATTTTATTTTTGTTATTTCTTGCAAAAATGTATTTTTTAAATTTACATCGTAGTTTATTCGTGATTTTGAACGGTTTATACTTTTTAGTTTTGCCGATAGTCCTAATATTTTAATGTTTTGTTTTTCGATTTCTGATTTTTTTAGTTTTTTATCGGCGGTAGTGTCGTTTACGTCGTAGCCATAGTATCCGTAAGTTAAATTTTTTATTAGCATACTACCCGAAATATATTTTTGGTGTTTTAATATTTTTTTTCCGTATAGTTTTGCTTGCGAGTTAGCAAAACCTGCATACACTTTATTTTCATCGGGCATTTTTATTTTTCCGTAAGACGAAATGTGTTTTAAATTAAAAACTACTAAGTTATCTTTTGAACGCAATGTGTTATAATTTAGTTCGAAATATGGTGTTATATAATTACCAAATCCTAATCGAATGTTTGTTGTATATAGTTTTTTTAATGGTTCGCCAACCATTTTTGCCGATTTTATAGGTTTTAACTTAAAATTTACGTTAAATGGTTTTGATTCTATATTATAAGAAAATGTGTGCTTAATTGTTTTTGTTGTATCTATAATTTTTGGCAATGTGCTTATACGGTATGCATCTGATATTATTGGCGTATATTCTTTTACAACATTAACTTGTTTGTCAATCTGCGAAAATGCAATATTACAAGTAAAGATTAGTAATAAAAGAGTTATATAGTATCTGTTCATATTATTTGTTTTTATGTAATTTATTTATTTTCGTTATTATTGCTGTCGTTATCGTTTGTTTTATCATTATTATTTTCGAAAAGGTCTTGGTCGTTTGTGTTATAAAAGTTTATATCATCGTCGTCGAGCACTTCGTCTAATTGAGCGTCGGCAGCTTCGGCTTCGTATATTTCGGTTAGTTTATTTTGTGCTTCGTCAATTATTCCGTCGGTTTGGTTGTTGTATCCGTCTATTATGCTTTTAAGGGTTGCTTTTGCTTGAAAATAATTTTCTTTTTCTTTATAAATATCTGCCCATATAATAAAACTTTTTGCAAGCCATTTTTGATAATTTGTATTTGATTTTACGAAGTCGTTTATTTGTTCAACGGCTTCTTTATCTTTGTTTTGTTTGTGGTATATTTCTATAATTCGGTATTTGCTTTTGGCTCCCATCTCGGTTTTTGTATTTTGCGACAGTATTTGATATTCGTCGAGAGCTGATTCGTAATCGTTAAGATAATAGCTAGATTCTGCTATTAGAAAGTGTGCTTTATTAAATGTTTCGTCGGATATTTTATCGATATTAAGAACTTTTTTTGCAAATTTTAATGTGTTTTCGTAGTTTTTAAGTTTAAATGATGTTTCCATTTCGCCTATAATTGCGGTATTTTTATTTTCGTCGAATTCTGCAATACTTTGCAACTCGGCATAATCGGCAAAAGCATCGTTATATTTTTTTAATTTTTTGTTTATTATTGCAGCTTTTATAAGTGCAAACTCGGTAAAATCGTTTTTTGGTTTGCTTATTACATAATTATAACTTTCGAGTGCATCTTGTAGTTTGTCTGCTTTAAAATTACACTCGGCTTTGTAAAAGTTTGCATTTACCGTATAGTATCCGTGTGGGAAATCGGTTATATATTTTTCGAACTTAGGTTCTGATTTGTCGCAATCGCCATTTGCCAAATATATTTTTTCTATTGATATGTATGTTAATGAGTCTTTTTCGTTTATATTTATATAGTCTCCGCCTTTTATTTTTTCGATATAAGCAAAATAATCGTCAACTTTATTTATATCTACATAAATACTTTTTAAACTTTGTAATGCGTTTTCGGCTTCGGCAGATTGAGGAAAGCTTTCTACAACTTGTTTATATACGTCTATGGCTTCGTCGTTTTGGTTTTTGTTGTAATATATTGTTCCTAATTTTAGATATGCTTTTTTTGTATAAGAGCTTTTTGGGTAATCGTTTATTAAATTTTGATAATTATTTATTGCCATATCTACTTGATTTATCTTATAGTATGAGTTTGCTAACTCAAAATAAGCATCGTCAACATACGATGAGTTTGGGTAATCGTTTATAATCTGGCTTAATCCTATAATTGCCTGATTGTAATCTTTTGACAACTCGTAACAAAATGATTTTTGATATAGTGCATAATCGGTATTTGCTTTATTAATGTCTATGCTTTTATCGTAGGCATCTATTGCAAAATCGAATTTTCGGTTTACATAGAAGCAATCTCCTATACGGTTATATGTATCGGCTAATATTCTTGTTTTTTGATTATTTTTTTGTCGGTCGGCATATTTTCTAAACCAGCTCAACGCATCTTTGTATTTTTTTAGTTTAAAGTATGCATATCCTAAATTATAGTTTGCCAGATTAAATTCTCTTTCGTTTTGTATTGCTCCGGGCGAAAGCAAAAAGTCTTTAAATCCTCTGATTGCATCGTAGTATCTTTTTATACGAT
>JALSQC010000111.1 GCA_026985625.1 Bacteroidales bacterium
GAGGGTTGCGGGTTAACAGCTTTTTATAAAAACGGAAAATTTTATAAAATAATACAAGAGGATATGGTATCTAATGCAAGTTATGTTACCGAGTATTATTTAAAAAACGGTAAACTTATTTTTGTTTATAAAAAAGAAAACCAATATATAATGCCCGACGACGAACAAGGCGATATAAAGACTAAAGTTACTTACGAAGAAAGAGTATATTATAAAAACGAAAAAATAATACGACATCTCGAAAAAGGTAAATCGGTAAGCAATAAAAAACAAAACTATCAAGATTTGTATAAATCGTATTTGCCCTTATTAAATACAAGACTTAAATATCGTGATAAATATTTTTTGTTACAAGGAATGTGGGTAAACGACGAAAGCAAAAATGATAATTTTGAGATTACAGGTTTACAAGCATTTGTTTATGGAGCCGACGATATTCCGGTTATTTACCGCATATATTATGACGGCAGGTATTTATGGTTGCATAATACCGAACAAGGTAATACAAACGATGTTAAATACGAGGTTTTAGAGTTGTCGGATAATAAAATGCAAGTTCAAGACAGATTAAGCGGCGAGGTTAAATTTTACGATAAAATTAAAGATTAATAAATTATTCTTTAACTATAGATATATTATTATCGGTATTTGTGTCCCATAAAAATATATCGGATACTTTTTTAGGTCTAATATAATCTAACCAAACAAATCCTTTTAAAATAAGTTGTTCTTTTGGAACATAATTTATAGGGTTTAAAATTCCTTTTGGTTTTGTGTTAAAAACAATTTTATTGGGTTTATTATTTTTAAGAAAAATAATCATACTGCTACTCTCTATATGATTAACTCCAATTAACTCTACGTTCGATGTATCGGAGTCGTCCTTAGGAAAATAAATTGATTCGCCGTTTCCTTTAACATCAACTTTGTATAAACTGTCGGTTTTAAAGTATCCAATCATATTTTTTCCTTTTATTTGATTAAATCTTATAGAGTCTTCTTTTGATATTATAAATGATTTTGTTTTTAGATTTATTTTAAAAGGATGATTTTTTTTGGTAAACAGTTTTATGTATTTTGCTGTTAATTGATTTTTATCGGACCATATTATTGGATTTTTATACATCTCGATTGTAGAGTCTTTAAACGAGTATATTAACGAGTCGCATTTTGCTTGAAAATCTTTTCGATACAATTTTACTTTGTTGTAAGCCCTTAAAAGTTTAAACGAGTCTATTTTAGTATAAAAAACGGTATCTATTTTAATTTTGTTTGTTGTTGAGTCTATAATAACAGAGTCGGATTTTATGTAATTTTTAATTAACCTATATCTTAGCGTATCGCCGTGCAAAAACAAGGTATCTGTTTTATCGTATTGCATAAACAAGGCACTATCGGTAATAAACGATGTTTGTGGGTTTTCGGTATATTCGCCAATATTTCCTTTTAAAATAATTTTTTGGCTTGTATCTGTAATTGTAACCTTGTTGTATGCTTTTCCTAATCCTATATTCCGGTTGTAGTATAAGCTATCGCCTGATATTTTTATATTTTTACTTTTAAGATAAGCGTTTTTATTAAATTGTGATATATCGGTGTTTGTATTATACCAGCCGTTTTCGCAATAAATTATATTGGTGTCGCTGGTGATTGTTGTTGGTCCGTAAAAACTTGATATTTTGGTATCGGTATTATATTTTAATGTATCTGATATCATTGTGTATTTTTTGTTTACGAGTTTTACACTGTCTATTGCAAAAAAATCTTTGGTGTTTGAGTAATAATATCCTCTTAAACTTGTAAGGGTGTTGTTTGTATCTTTTATTATGCCTTTATCAAAATAGTATCCTATGTTTGTGTTTCTATCGAAATTTAGCGAGTCGGTTGTTAAAACAGCCGATTTATTCTCGAGACGAACGTTGTTTCGCACTTGTGCAAGTTTTGTATTTCCGTCGTAAAAAAAATAGTCGCCGTAAAGGTTAATTGAGTCGCCTTGGTTAAAATGTATATTTGAGAATGCTTTTACAGTATTTATTTTTGTGTTAAAATATGCACTATCGCAATACATTAGTGCGTTTTCGTGTTTAAATTCTACGGCTCCTTTTAGTCGTTTAATATCTTTACCAAGATTTTGTTCGTCGTAGTCGATTGAGTTTGCGTTTACAATTTGTATTTTTTTTACAGATTGCGAAAATGTATTATTAATAAAGATAAAAACAAATACGAGTAAGGTTGTGTATTTATTACTCATAAAATTATTTATTACAATATGTTATTAATAATTTCTTCGATAGATACATTATCGGCTTCGGCTTTATAGTTTCTAATAATTCGGTGTCGTAATATTGGCAGGGCAATTGCTTTAACATCGTCAATATCGGGCGAGTATTTTCCGTTTAACACTGCATTTGTTTTTGCTCCTATAATAAGATATTGCGATGCTCGTGGTCCTGCTCCCCACGATAAGTAGTTTTTAATGTCGTTGGTGGCATATTCGCTATTTGGGCGTGTTTTGGTAGCTAATTTTACGGCGTAATCTATAACGTTGTTGTTAACAGGAACTTTTGCAATAAGATTTTGAAAGAAAATAATGTCTTCGGCTGATAGTATTTTGTTTATTTCTGTTTTAGTATTTGTAGTTGTATTTTTTACAATGTTTATTTCGTCGTTAAACGATGGGTAATCTACCCATATATTAAACATAAATCTATCTAATTGGGCTTCGGGTAGGGGATATGTTCCTTCTTGTTCTATTGGGTTTTGTGTTGCTAAAACAAAAAATGGTTCGTTTAGTTTGTAGTTGTTTCCTGCTGCTGTAATTGCTCGTTCTTGCATTGCTTCGAGTAGTGCCGATTGTGTTTTTGGTGGTGTTCGGTTTATTTCGTCGGCTAATATAAAGTTTGCAAATAATGGTCCTTTTATGAATTTAAATTTTCGGTTTTCGTCAAGTATTTCGGTTCCTATAATATCTGATGGCATAAGGTCGGGTGTAAATTGTATGCGGCTGTATTTTAGTCCTAATGCTTGCGATATTGTATTTACCAATAGTGTTTTTGCTAATCCGGGAACTCCTATAAGCAGGCAGTGTCCGTTGCTAAATATTGATATTAGCACTTCTTTAATAATTTGGTCTTGTCCAATTATTACTTTTTTTATTTCGTTTAATAAGTCGTTATATGATTTTTTTAAAGCGTCAACAGCTTCGACATCGTTTTTATAGTTCATATTTAAAAATGTTTAAAATCGCAATTTTTGTAAGAATCATCTATTTTAATGTAAGTTGTTTTTTTTATTTGTTTAATCCATTTGTTTGTTTTTTCTTGTTTTTTATTTTGCAAACAGAGTTCTTTTATTACATTAAAATCTTGTTTTAGGTTTGCTTTGTGTTTTTGTGTTTTACTAATTAGTTTTATTATTTTATATACTTTATGGTTTTCGTCGTCGGTTGTTTCAAAGGCATCGGATATTTCGCCAAGGTTAAGGTTATTAACAACGTATGCTGTTTTGGGGTTAAAGTGTGTAATTTCGAAATTTGCATCGTTTGTAACGGGGTTTATCATTAGTCCGTTGTTTTGTTTTGAGTTTTTGTCGTCGGAGAATTTTTGAACAGCGTCTTCGAAACTTATCGAGTCTTTTTTTATAAGGTTTGATATACTGTCGATACGTTGCTTGGTTTTAATTATTTGTTCTATCGATGTTTTTGGAGTAATAAGTATGTGTCTAATATTTATTTTTTCGCCTTTTCTGTCGATTAGTTGAATTATATGG
>JALSQC010000112.1 GCA_026985625.1 Bacteroidales bacterium
AGATGATTCGAGCCTTTTGGTGGCATAATCAACATTTTTATTTGATGTTTTTTTTACAGAAGCTGATGTTTTTAGTTCCGGTGTTTTTACTTGATTTTCTTGCGAAAACGCAAACATTGAGATTACCAATAAAGCTATAATTAGTGTAATTTTTTTCATATAATTTATAATATTAAGTTATGCAAATATTTATATTAATAAAAAATTCCTCATACAAATATAACTTTTTTTTAAAAAAAAGCAAATTTTTACTATATAATTTTAATTTATAACTTTTTTATAATTTATATTTTGTATGCAAAAAAGGTGTTTTAAAAAAAACACCTTGAATATAAATATTAACTTTTCTTTTTAAAATTTTCGGAGAAATTAATTGCCTTCCTAATCGTATCGTGTAGCAAAGTAAAATACAAGAATATAACGCTTAGCCATATAACCAAAACATTAAACCACAGTGTATCTATTTTTTTACCGAAAATTATTTTATATGGGGCATAAAATTGCGCTCTTCCGTAATTAGACTCGGGGTCTTTAAAAATAGGATCAATTAATTGTATTAATTTATCTTTATCTCTGTATATGCGTTGAAAAGTTTGTTTATTCATAACCATATCGGCTAATGAATTATTATAATTGTCTTGTTTTAATTTTATTATTCCATCTTCGGTATATTTTTTTGTCATTTCGTTAAATTTTTTATCCATATCGTTACTGGCTTTACTAAAATTTTTGACAAAAAGTTTTCGAGTATTGTTTAAAAATTTATGAGTATGAACCGATGTTTTTTTTGTATAATTTTTAACCGATAAATTTTGTATGTATTTAAATTTATCAACATCTTTTTCTTTATTTAATTTTTTTATTTCGTTTTTTATTAAAATTAAATTTTGTTTTGTTGTATCGTTAATTTTATTATTGAATATATCTTTATCGACATCATTTAAAATTGATTGTATCTCTGGTATTAAAAAATTATATATATACTGACTATGGCTTTTTCGTTTTTCTATATCATAAAAATTTTTTTCGTAAATATTATCTTTAAATTGTGTTACAGCTAGGGCTTCGTATGCCCACCTTGATGTCATTACATCACCTACAAAAGGTACAAATTGATGCGATGCCAAGCTTTTATGTAATTTATCGAACTTAACAACTGTTCCGCTTAACAACAATTCAGGAACTAAAATAAATGGAATTAGTATATAAATTGTTACCACTGAATTTAATCCTGATGAGATATTTAAACCTAAAATATTAGCAAATGCCGATGTTGAGAATAGAACAATCCAATATTCAAATGTAAGGTTATGTATTCCTAATATTAATGTGCTTACAAGCACAAAACTTATAGATTGTATTGCCGACAAAAAGAACATTATAATTATTTTGGAATTTATATACGAGAATCTGCTTAAGTTTAAGAACGATTCTCTTTGTAATATTTTACGGTCTTTAATTATTTCCTCAGCAGACACTGTCATTCCTAAAAATAATGATACAATAACAGCCATAAACATAAATCCGGGAAGATTTTCATTATCGCTAAAAATATAATTTTCTCCCGGCGAGAATTTTGTAAAATATCCTAAAATTGCACCTAAAACGGGGGCTTCTAAAAAATTTAATAAAAGATATTGTCTGTTTGTTATTTTTGACAAAACATCTCTTGTTAAAAATATTATAAATTGTTTTATTAAGCCCGGAATACGAAATTCGCTTTTTGGCAGATCTGTTTTTTTATTTTCTTTGGCAGGTTTATCAATTTTTTCTTTATATAATTTATACCATTCTTGTGGTGTATATTTTCGTTCGTGTGTTAATTTTCCGTATTCGTCTACAACTCTGGTTTCTACAATTGACAAAACTGTTTCGGGATTTACATTACCACAAGTAGGACACTCGCTTATATCTGCATTTACATGATTAGTTGCTTTTTTAAAATATGTAATGGCATCGATTGGGTTTCCGTAATAAATAGGATGTCCTCCTCTATCCATTATTAAAAGGTTATCAAATAATTTATAAATATCTGATGACGGTTGATGTATGTTTACTATTATTAATTTTCCTTTTAAGGCTTGTTCTTTTAGCAGGTCCATTACCATTTCCGAGTCCATTGACGATAGCCCCGATGTGGGTTCGTCAACAAACAAAATTGCAGGTTCTCTAATTAGTTCTAATGCAATATTTAATCGTTTACGCTGTCCTCCGCTTATAAATTTATTTAGTGGACCTCCTACTTTTAAGTCTCGTATTTCGTCGAGTCCCAAATCTTGTAAAACTCTTGTTACCGATTCCTCTAATTGTTCTTTGCTATAATTATCGAAACATAATTTTGCATTGTAATATAAGTTTTGATAAACCGTAAGTTCTTCTATAAGTAAATCGTCTTGAGGTATAAAACCTATTATTCCTTCTAATTTATCTTTTTCGTCGTATAAGCTGTAACCGTTTATTAATATTTTTCCTTTTTGCGGGCGTAATGTTCCGTTTAATACATTTAATAATGTTGATTTTCCTGCACCGCTACCACCCATTACTCCTATTAAGTGCCCTGATTCTTCGTGTAAATTAAATTCTTGTATCCCGTTAGGGCTATTTTTAAATTTAAAATCTACACCTACAATGTCTAATGTAATTTTAGACGAAACTTTATCTTGCAAAAACCGTCCTACAACATCGCTATAATAAATAGGATTAATTTTTGGATTTCGTATAGACGAGCCTTTAACAAAGATATATATTTTTTTAGGATTTATTACATGACCGTTTAAAAACAATGTATCGTCGCCAATATAACCAAAGGCATACATATCGGTGCTTTTAATATGTAATACTCCGATATATCCTGACAGATTTTCGTTAAACAAATGTTTAAAATCCGATTTAAAGTTTTTTTCGTTATTTATTATTAAAACATTCTCTTTGTTAGGAATTTCGTCAACAGTTTTTAATATAAAGTTTTTGCAATCTTGATACTCTTCGTCGGGAATATTAAATGTTTGAGCAACAACATCAATAAATTCCATCTCTATATCGGAAACAGTATCGCCAAAATGGACAAACTCAAGTAACTCTAACAAAACCAGAACTTTTTGCTCTTGGCGGAGTTCCTCGTTTATTTTTTCGCAAATCATTAAAACTTTAACAGAATTAGCCGATACACGTTTTTTACCTTTTTTTCCTTGATGTGCATTAAAAAATTCATCAAAAAGTAATAAATACTCATCAATTAATTGTTGACTCAATTGCATTCGTAAATACGACTCTACTACTATTCTTGATTTTTTTGTATCTTCGGATCTGTCTAAGTTAGCAATTATTGCAAATAATTGCATTAAAGCTTTTAATATTGATTCACTCATAATTTTATAAATTTTAAGCAAAGTTAAAAAAAATACTAATCTTTGTTATACATTTTAAAAAAAATACTAATCTTTGTTATACATTTTAAAAAAAATATATATCTTTGTTATATAATTTTTAATTAACTAAAAACAATAAAACATGAAAAAATTTAATTTATTTTTAATTGCATTTGCAATTGCGAGCTTTTTAATATCTTGTGGAGGTCCATCAAGTAGTGATTTAGATAAAGCATTAAACGATTTAAACAAACTATCGGAAAATCTTGACAGTTTAGATAAAATTGATAATGTAACAGCAGACGACGAAACAACATCTTCTTCTGACGACAAATTTTATTCTAAAGACGGACATTTTAAAATTAATTTTGCCGGAGAACCTGAAGTTTCA
>JALSQC010000113.1 GCA_026985625.1 Bacteroidales bacterium
TATTTTGATTATTTTTTTGGATGTTTTTAACCGGCGAACACGATATTAAAAAAATAATAACAGATAATATTATATAAATGTTTTTTTTCACAACTTAAATTTATTCTTCGATTAAAGTTTTTGTTAAAATTTTTTTATCTAAAAATTTTGATGCTTTGCCTGTTTGTTTTGCTTTTTTCCAAAGTTCAACAGCTTTTTGTTTTTCTCCTGTTTTATATAAAGCATCGGCATAATGTTCAATAATTACGGCACTTTTATCTCCGCCAAGGTCTATAGCTTTTTTAAGTTCGGCAACAGCTTGTTTATATTTTTTTTGTTTATATAAAACCCAAGCATAAGTGTCTATGTATGTATAGTTATTTGGATTTTTGTCGACACATTTTTTGCTCATTTCTTGGGCTTTATTTAATTTTTCGCCACGTAACGATAAATAATAGCTATAATTGTTTAAAATATAATTATTTGTTTTGTCAATTTTAAGGGCTTCGTCAAATATGCTGTCGGATTTGTTATACATTTTTAGCCTGTAATAAGCATCGCCAAGATATGTTAATGCTTGCACCTTTTGTTCTTTGTCATCGATTATTAAAGGTAATGCTTTTTTTATAGATTTAACAGCATTTATATTGTCTTTTAAAAAAAAGTTTGCAAGTCCGTTTAGATAATAAAAGTTTGCATAGTTTGGGAATAATTCCATAGCTTCGTTACTATGTTCTTTCATTTGCTTAAAGTCTTTAATCTCGTTATCGAGATAAATTAATTGTTCCCAAACAAGTTTATCGTTTTTCTTTGTTTTTACTATTGTGTCTATTTGGTTTCGGGCTTCGGTATATTTTTTTTGTTGAATTAAATAATCGGCATATAGCGATTGCATATTTATATCAACGGGTTTTGTTTTTAGTATAATATTAAAAAGTTCTTGAGTTTTTTTGTTTATTGAGTCGTTTTTTGTTGCTCGTCTTATGTAATTATACATTTTACGAATTTTAATTTGCGGGTTTATATCGTGAGTTGCCATTGCTTTTTTTAGATAAAAAAATGCACTGTCGTTTTTGCCTGTAATTTCGTAATATTCCGATAACGAGAATTGCACAAGTCCGTTTGTGCTATCTATTTTTGTTAATTGTTTATATATTTTTGCAGCCTCATTGTAACGTTTTTCGCTAATATACGATTCGGCAAGTAAACCTCGGTATTTTATTTCGTTAGGATATGCTTTTATTAGTTTTTTTAGTTCTTCGTCTGCTTTTTGTGTTTTGCCTTTAAAAAGGTATATTTTTTGTTTTTGCATTGATATTTCGTCGGATACTCCGTAATTTTTTTCTATATCGTCATATATTTCTAAAGCGTCGTTTATTTTATTATTGTTTAAATATATTTGTGCTAATTCTATTTTTACATCTAAATTATCGGGGTTTATTTCGGCTAATTTTTTTAGTATTTCTTCGGTTTTTTTAAAGTCGCCTATTTCTTCGTAGATACTTGCCAGAAGGTATGAATACCAATAATTTTTTTGATTTAATTTAACGGCATCTTTGGCAAAAATCAAAGATTTGTCGTATTCTTTTAGTATGTAATATATTTTAGCTATTTCGTAATTCGATGCTGCACTTTTTTTGTTTAAGTCTATACATTTTGCAAAGTATGCAATTGCTTGATTGTAGTTTCCTAACATTTCTTGCTTATTTCCTTCGTAAAACGAGTATGTAAATGTTAGTTCGTTTTTTTCTTGTTTTGGTGTTTTTTCTGATTTTATTTGATGGTTAAATATAGAACAAGATGCAAAATAAATTGCAATAAAAAAAAGTAATATATATTTTAAAATTTTTGTCAATTGGTTATGGTTTTAATATTATTTAATCATTGTTGTATAATCTCCTATGCTAACATCGGTTGTTTCTCCTCGAATTATAACATAGTTTCCTACCATTGAGTTTGCAAGGTTCATAGATTTTATATTTGAGTTGCGTTGAATAATACTATTTTTTATTATAGAGTGTTTTATACTTGTTCCACTGCCAACAGATACATACGGTCCAACAACAGAGTTCCTTATTTTTGCATCCTCGCCTATAAAACACGGAGGAACAATAATAGAGTTTTCGATTGTTGCTGTTTTTGATATTAACTCTTCGGTTTTATGATAATCTAAAATGCGTTTATTTGTTTCTACGGTAGCTTCTTTATTTCCGCAGTCCATCCAATCTATTACTTTTTTAGGAACAAATTTTACGCCTTTATTTTTCATATTTTCAAGGGCATCGGTTAATTGAAACTCTCCGTTTACTTTGTAATTATTATCTATAAGATTTTTTATTTCGGCTTTTAGTTTTTCGGCTTGTTTAAAGTAATATATTCCTATAATTGCTAAATCTGATACGTATTTTTTTGGTTTTTCTATAAAATCGGTAATTATGTTATCGGCGTTAAGTTTAACTACTCCAAACGAGCTGGGGTTATCAACTTTTTTTACCCATATTCCGGCATCAATATTATCTTCGATAGTAAAGTTTGCTTTAAAAAGAGTATCTGCAAAAGCTACTATTACTTTTTCGTTAAGGCTGTCTTTTGCACAATAAATTGCGTGGGCTGTTCCTAAAGCTTCGGTTTGGTAGTATATTTTTGCTTTGGCTCCAATATTTTCGGCAATATTAATTAAGTTTTGTTCTACCTCGGTTCCAAAATTACCTATAACATATGCTATTTCGGTTATTTTTTCTTTTGATACGGTTGCTATTTCTTCGATTAATCGTTGAACAATTGGTTTTCCTGCAATTGGAATTAATGGTTTTGGAATAGTTAGGGTGTGTGGTCTCATTCGTTTTCCCATTCCTGCCATTGGAACTATTATTTTCATGTGCTTATAATTTTTTTATATTAAACTCCTGTATGTCCAAAACCTCCGTCTCCACGGTCGGTATTTTCTAAAATTTCTACTTGTTGCCACGATATTGTTTCGTGTTTTGAAATTATCATTTGGCAAATACGTTCTCCGTCGTTTACAACAAACTCTTCGTTAGACAGGTTTACAAGTATAACTCCTATCTCGCCACGGTAGTCGGCATCTATTGTCCCGGGTGTATTTAATACCGATATGCCTTTTTTGTATGCTAATCCGCTACGTGGACGTATTTGTGCTTCGTATCCTTCGGGGAGTTCTATGTATAGTCCTGTCTTTATTAGTTTTCGTTCTAAAGGTTTTAGTGTTACGGGGCTATCGAGATTTGCTCTAATATCCATTCCTGCCGAAAGTTTTGTTTCGTATTCGGGCAATTTATGTTTTGATTTATTTACAATTTTTACTGTCATTTTTTAATGTTTATTTATTAAAAATTTGTTTGATATTTATTTTTTCTTTTATAAATATAAAAACAACAAACGAAAATAATAAAATTGTATTAAATCCCAAACTTATTATTTCGGTATTGAATTTAATTTTTGTGCTGATAAAATATATTAATAATGCTAACGAAAAGTATATAAAAATATCTGTTAAATTGTATTTAACTTTAAAGTGTTTTTGTCCGAGAAAGTATGATAGTATCATCATTGAGAAATAGCAAGCAAATGTTGCCCAAGCAGAACCCATATATCCAATTTTTGGAATTAAAATAATATTTAGTGCAATTGTAATTATTGCTCCAAAAACCGAAATAACGGCTCCGTATTTTGTTTTATTTGTTAGTTTAAACCATACCGATAAGTTGTAAACAATGCCTAAAAATAGATTTGCCA
>JALSQC010000114.1 GCA_026985625.1 Bacteroidales bacterium
TTACAGATAATTTCTTTGGGTTTTCCAAAAGAAAATATTATCTTAACAGAATTAAAATCAAATAATAATTATATGTATTACAGAGATAAAAAAAACAATCATTATGTACCTAAAAGACAACTAAGAAAAATAGTTTTAAATTATTATTAAAAATAAGCAACCTTAATATTTTTATTACGTCTGCTTTATAAATGTTTTTATATGAAAAAATTAGCTGTTATTTTATTATTATTTCTATTAATTTTTAATTATAAAATTACAAATGCCCAATGTAATATTTTTAGCATTCAGGTAAACGGTCAATCTGTTTCTACTTACGATGTATGCGAAGGTTCTCCTGTTACATTTACATCTACAGGCTCTTGTAGTGTTTTAATGAACAATGATTTTAACAATCAAACAATAGGAGCAGGATGGGCTTCAAACTGCAATCCACAATTTAATAATCCTTGCGATCCAAGTCCTGACGGAACACCATATCTTTGGGTTGGATCATCGGTTACACAACCACGCAGATTAGCAACTGTTGCATATAGTGTTAGCACTGCATGTACAATTTGTTTTGATATGGATTATGCAACCCAAGGTGGCTCATCACCTTGCGAAGGTCCCGACTTGTCATCAGAAGGTGTGCATTTACAATATTCTACAAACGGAGGTGCAACATGGACAGATATTAATTATTGGAACCCTAATGGTGGATACGACCCATATTTAACAGCATGGCATAACTACTGCGAAAACATTCCCATAAATGGCTCATCGGTTCAATTTTCATGGTATCAAGATGTCGGTAGTGGTAGCGGATACGATCACTGGGGAATAGATAATGTTCAAATAACATGTCCTATTAGCACAAGTGTTGTTTGGAATACAGGAGCAACAACAAACGATTTACCAACATTTAATGCTACATTAGGCTCAACAGGATGGTATACAGTAACTTATTATGACACTGTATCGGGAGCATTTGCATCTGATTCGATTTACCTAAATGTTATAGCTTTTCCATCAGCCGATTTTACAGTAACATCACCTATTTGCGTGAGTGATAACTCAACAATAACATATACTGGAGGA
The DNA here is from genome assembly GCA_026985625.1 of Bacteroidales bacterium. GTDB lineage: Bacteria > Bacteroidota > Bacteroidia > Bacteroidales > JAFGXI01 > JALSQC01. The sequence continues at coordinate 1,081 of JALSQC010000114.1, forward strand.
GGAGCTTCCTCTTTAAATTACACATGGAATTTTGACGGAGGAAATGCAACACCGGGTACCGGACAAGGACCTCATTCTGTTTCGTGGACATCTCCGGGAACATATAATATAAGTTTAACAGTAGACGATGCTACATGTAGCAGCTCAGATACAGAGCAAGTAGTTGTAAATCCATTGCCAACAGCAACAATATCAGGCACAACAACAGTTTGTGGAGGCTCTTCGGTACCTTTGCAAGTAGATTTAACAGGCACAGCTCCTTGGGATATAGTTTATACCGACGGAACAAATACATATCCTGTAAACGGTATAACAACAAGCCCTTATGTTTTTAATGTAAATCCTGCAACGCCTACAACATATAGTTTAATTTCTGTTAGCGATGCAAGTTGTACAGGAACAGTATCAGGCAGTGCTTCAGTTACAATGTACACTTTGCCAACAGCAACAATATCGGGAAACCCGGATATATGTTTGGGCGATAGTACACAAATAACTGTAAACTTAACAGGTACAGCTCCTTGGAATATAACTTATACCGACGGAACAAATAATTATGTAGATACAGCAATAACCGGTTCGCCTCATACAATTACCGTAAACCCAAATACAACAACAACATATACTTTAACAGGTGTAAGCGATGCTAATTGTATAGGAACAAATATTTCAGGAAGTGCTACTGTTACCGTTTATCCAATACCAACTGCCGATTTTATATTAACTCCAATAAATTGCTTTGGAGATAATACAAATATTAATTATACAGGAACAGCATCGTCGGCAGCTAATTACGACTGGAACTTTGGTGGAGGTAATGCTTCGCCAGGACAAGGATATCAAGGTCCTCAACAAGTAAACTTTGATAACTCAGGGACATTTAATATTAGTTTAACTGTAACAGAAAACGGTTGTGTCTCGCCAACTTACACTCAAGCAGTATTAAATCCTCCATTGTTAACATCTAATATTACAACTACAGATTTATTATGTTATTATGACATAAATACAGGCTCTGCAGTTGTATCGGCAAACGGAGGAACAATAGCAAACGATTATACATATCTTTGGTCGTCGTCAACTGTAAACAACGACTCTTTAACACGTTTACAAGAAGGTATTTATTCGGTTACCGTACAAGATGACAATGGTTGCCAATCGGTAACAAATTTTACTATAAACAGACCTGACGAATTAGTAACTACAACACCCCCAAGTATATACCTATGCAACGGACGTTCTACAATAATTACCGCAACAACTACAGGAGGAACCCCTGCATATTCATACTCTTGGAACGGTAATTTAGGAGGTTCTACATTAATAGATGACCCAAGAGAAGATTCGTTATATACAGTAATAGTAACAGATGCTAACGGATGTACCGATACATCTAAAACAATGATTTACGTTAGTGAGCCTGTTCATCTGGAATTAATATCAAATAAAGATAGTGTATGTCCGGGACAGACAGTTCAAATAACAGCTAATATATCAAGTCCTGCAGGAGGACCTTATCAATTAAGTCTGCTAAACGGAGGTATAATAAGTACCCCTTTCGAAGTAAATGTAGATACTATGCAAGAAATAATAGCTACAGTAACCGATGGTTGTGGCTCAGAAGATATAGATACATTAAAACTTAATTTTTATCCGGCGCCTGTAATAGATTTTAGCCCTAATAAATATAACGGTTGCCAACCTTTAAACGTACAGTTTAATCAAAATACTCCTTATTCTCAAAACGAATCTTACGCTTGGAACTTTGGCGACAATCAACAAGATAATTTATCGTATGAATATAATCCTAAACACTTATATAAAGAAGCAGGGGTTTACGATGTAAGCCTAACATTAACTAACGAAAAAGGTTGTAAAGGAACAAAAGAAATTCCGGGATTAATTAAAGTATATCCAAAACCTGATGCCAAATTTATTGCAGATCCCGAAAAAGTATCAATGATAAAACCTGAGGTAAGTTTTATAAATTTATCTTCGGTTACAGATACATCATATTGGAACTTTATGGACGGTGATACATCTAACGCTACAAACCCATTACATTATTTTAAAGAATCGGGCACTTATAATGTCGAATTAATAGTAACAAGTAATATGGGTTGCAGAGATACCGTTACAGGAAAAATAATTGTAGAAGATCCTATAACTTTTTATGCTCCAACAGCATTCTCGCCTGATTATGACGGTGTAAACGATGAATTTAAAATATATGCAACAGGAATTAAAAAAGACAATTTCCTATTGCAAATTTATAACCGATGGGGCGAAATTATATTCGAAAGTACCGATATAAATAAAGGTTGGGACGGATTAACAAAAAACAAAAAAAATATTTGTAAACAAGGAGCATATACTTGGGTTTGTTCTTTTATTGATGTGCAAAACAACGAAAACAAACGCACAGGCTCTGTCATCTTATTAAAATAAAAATATAATGGCAACATTTTTATGTTGCCATTTTTATTATTTTCAGCTTATAGTTTATTATTGTATAAAATTACACATATAATTTTTGTTATATAAATTTATATTAGCATTATATAAACTTATACATACAAAATATCAATTAGTTAATAAACCTATCTATTTTTATATTAAATTTATATTATGAAAAATTTTTATGCTATAGGGTTAAAGAAATTCGAAAATATGGATTTTAATTCTGCCATAAAATATTTAACTAAAAGCATTAAACAAAATTCGCGTCATATTTACTCTTATTTATATAGAGGATTAGCTTACATTGAGCTAAAAGAATATAAAAAAGCTATTTCCGATTTATCTTTTGTTTTGAAAATAGACCCTGATAATGAGGAAGCAAAAAATAATTTAAAAAATTTAGAAGATTTATAAATTAACCCAAAAATTTAAATTTTCGGGTTAATATTTTTTAATGAACATGTTTATGTTCCAACTCTTCGGGAGTAGCATCTCTTACCTCGACAATATCTCCCTCAAAAAATAATGTTTTTCCTGCCATCATATGGTTAAAATCCATTTTAATGGTTTTTTCGTTAATTTCTCTTACAATACCATCTATTCGATTTCCGTTATTATCTTGCATGGGAATAACATTTCCTACTTTAAATAAATCTTTTTCGATTTTACCATCAATTTTAAACATTTCTTTATCTAAATCAAAAACGGCTTCGTCTTTATATTCGCCATAAGCATCATCCGGAACTAAAGTAAACGAAAATTTATCGCCTGTTTTTTTATTATTAAGATTTTCCTCAAATTTTGGCAACATCATTCCTATTCCGTAAATAAATTGCAAGGGTTTTCCTCCGTAAGTTTCTTCAACTTTTTTTCCTTGTTTGTTATCTTCAAATAATCTGTAATTTAAAGTAACTACTTTGTTTTTTGTTATCACAATATTTAAATTTAATTATTAATTATTTCCTAATATTAATGGTAGTCCGTCTTTACCCGCTCCAACAATAATTACTTTTGAGTTTGGTGATTTAGACAATTCAATTGTTGCCTCTATACCTCTCATTTTAAGCAAACTAGGAGTTAAACTACTATTAATTATTTGATTTGCACGAGCCTCGCCTTCGGCTGCTATTTTTTTTCGTTCGGCTTCGCTTTTTTCTTTTTCTAATTTAAATTTATAAGCTAAGGCTTCTTGTTCTTGTTCTAATTTATTTTCTATTGCTTGTTTTATTTGTTTTGGTAATTTTACCGAGCGTATAAGCATATTTTTAAGTTGAACATTGTCTTGTTTTAACGATTGTTCCGTTAGGTTTGTAATTTGAGTTTCAACCTCTTTACGTTTTGTCGAGAATATTTCCTCGGCTGTATAATTCCCCATAACCTGACGAACAACAGAACGCATATTTGGTATTACTTTAACATCGATATAACCTTTACCTATATTCTCGTGTATATATCCTATTTTTGAGGTTATCGGTCTAAACAAAATTGTTACATCTACATTTATAGACAAACCGTTTTTGTCGAGCACATCAATTGTTTCTTCGTTTTTTTGGTCTTTTACATCGTAAATTATAAGTTTATTCCAAGGTGCAATAATATGAAATCCTTGCTCGTATATATTGTCTTTATCAAGTCCTCCCGAGAATTGTTTAAACAAAACACCTGCTTGTCCAGGTTGCAGGGTATAAAACATTTTACCGCTCGAAAAAATTATTATTAATGCAAATATTGCAACTACTATTAATATTATTCTTTTTTTGTTTATTTTATCCATAATTTTATTTTTTTATATCTTGACAAAACTATTATTAATTTTTGTTGTAAAAAATTAATTGTTTAATTTTTTTATATTATTTATTATCGGTTTTTTTATAGAAATAATGTCCTATAATTTTAAAACTAAACAAACAATCTTCCATAACTTGTCCGTTTCCTATGTTGTGGACTATTAAATATCTTTTTTTATCGGCTGATTTTTTATTAACAACAATTCCGATGTGTGTAATGTTTCCTCCAAGATTCCAGCAGACTATATCTCCGGGCAAATAATCTTTTGGATTACCGGTTATTTTTTTTACGGTTCCTTTGCGTTCAAAAAATTTCATAAGATTAGGCACTCGTCTATGGTCGATATTTTTATCGGTGTGTTTTAAACCCCACATTTTTGGATATTTATTAAAATTTTTTACCATATCCTCGTGCACCTCTTTCTGCAAATCTATTCCAAGTTTACGATATGCTCTAATAATAACATCGGTGCAAACTCCTTTGTCTTTTGGCACATCGCCATTTGGATATTTAATCGAAAAATAAGACGGGTCGTAATCTACTTTATCGTTAGTTAGTTCAATAGCTGCATTTGATAATTTTTGAGAAAATTCGGTTTGAGCATATAAATAAAGTATTGATAAATTTAGAAATAATAATATTATTGCTTTTTTAAAATTCATATCTAATAAATTTTTTTTATTTATTAATATTGCTCTTTTTCGTTAGGAAATTCTCTGTTTTTTATATCTTTAATATAAGCCTCGGTAGCTCCTTTAATTTCTTGATACAGATTATGATAACGACGTAAGAATCTTGGCGAAAATTCTTGTGTAATGCCTAACATATCGTGAATTACAAGAACTTGACCATCGACACCTGCTCCGGCTCCTATGCCTATAACAGGTATAGATAACGAGTTTGTAACTTGTGTTGCCAATTTAGATGGAATTTTTTCTAATACAATTGAGAAACAACCTGCATTTTGTAAAAGTATTGCATCTTTTTTTAATTTTTCGGCTTCGGCTTCGTCGCGGGCACGCACAACATAGGTTCCGAATTTATGAATAGATTGCGGTGTTAATCCTAAATGTCCCATTACAGGTATGCCTGCAGATATTATTCTTTTTACCGACTCTAATACCTCTTCGCCACCTTCCATTTTAACAGCATGAGCTCCGGTTTCTTTCATTATCCTAATTGCTGTTGACAATGCTTCTTTTGAGTTTCCTTGATATGAGCCGAAAGGCATATCAACTACAACTAATGATCTTTTTACTGCTCTAACAACCGAACTTGCATGGTATATCATCTCGTTAAGAGTTATTGGCAGTGTTGAGTCGTATCCTGCCATAACATTTGATGCTGAATCGCCAACCAAAATAACATCTATACCCGATTGGTCTATAATTTTTGCCATTGAATAGTCGTATGCTGTAAGCATAGCTATTTTTTCACCTTTAAGTTTCATCTCGTTTAAAACATGAGTTGTAACTTTTTTTATATTTTTATGAACCGACATTTTATATTTTTTTAGTAAGTTTGCAAAGTTTACAAAAATTTTAAACTCTAAATCATTTTTATGCAAAAAATATTTATTTTTTTTATTTTATCTATATCATTATTTTTTAACTCTTGTTCTACTGATGTTGATATTAATGCCGACTGGAAAGATGTAACTATTGTTTACAGTATTTTAAATTTAAATGATACAATTCAGTATGTTAAAATTAATAAGGCTTTTCTTGGTAGTGCAAATGCTTACGATATGGCAAAAAACAGCGATTCGTTATTTTACAAATCTATAAATAAAGTTAGTTTACAACAAGGACGCACAAATTCTAATGGCGATTGGGAAGGATACGGACAAGAAATTATTTTACAAAAAACTACTGATATACCAAAAGACAGTGGTATTTTTGCAAACGATAGAAATGATATTTTTTATACAACCGAGAAATTACAAAAAAACGATACATATAACGAATATCGATTAGTTATTGATGTCCCTAACAAAGATTTAATTACGGCAACTACAAAAGTTTTTGATAATTTAACAGTAAAAGAACCAACAACATGGGGCAGTAGAAAGGTTAATTTTGCAAGTAGTGTTCCTTATACCGTTAAATGGAATTCTACAAAAGATGCAAGACTTTACGAGGTAACAGTTAGATATTGGTATTACGAAATTATTGGCACCGATACTACTCTAAAACATTTAGACTGGGCTCAGCCTCGAATGGTTTCTACAAAATTAGAACAAGAGGTTGAAATGACATTGGATATTGATGGTCCTGGATTTTTTAAATACGTGCAATCGCAATTAAAACCTCTTGCCTCGGGAAAACGTTTATCGCGACGAAAAAAAGCTATAGATTTTATATTTTTAATTGGGGGCGACGACTTAAATACTTATATACAAGTTAGCTCTCCATCGAATACTATAGTCCAAGAAAAACCATCGTATACAAATATTAACGGCGAAAATAATTTGGGTATTTTTTCTTGCAAGTTTGATGAGACAATTCCCGAGCAAGAAATAGATCAAAGAATGATTGATTCGTTGGCTCTTGGCATATACACTAAAAATTTAAACTTTTTATCTTACAATCAAGCTATTAATTTTTACTCAAATACCGACGAGTAAAAGTTTTATTCGAATTGTATGTAATGTTGTTCTATTTTTCCTGTATCGGTATTTGCTTGTAGCCAGAGTTCTTTATTTTTTAGTCGCAGAATTTTAAATGTATCTTTATCTTGATTTAAAGTTATAATAATTTTATTTTTATTATCGTAAAATTCCCATTGTCCGGTATCGTTTGGTGTGCTGTAAATATTATGATTTTCGAATTGTATATAATTTGCCGATATAGACTGGTATGTGGTATCGGTATTATTAGTAGGTTGCGATTTATTTATATATTTTTGTGTTTCGTTTATTTTCCATTTATTTATTAACCGCATTTTTTTTGTGCGTAAAGAAATAACAGGTCCGTCTTCGTATTTTTTACATGATAATATTGCTGTAATGGTTAATATTATTAATATTATTTTTTTCATGTATATAGTTTTGTAATTTATTTTACATTCGAAAAAAAATATAATCTATTGTTTTGTATATGTTGCTGTAACAGTATCTATTTGTCCGCTACCGTCGTCGGCTGTGTATTTTAAATCAATAGTTTTATAATTGCTTGCAATAACTCCTGTTCCGTTAAATGTAATTCCGTCGGTTGTTTGATTAGATATTGTAAGGTTTAGTCCCGACATACTTGCTGTAACGTCTTTATCTAATCCAAGGTTATAAAAATTGGCAATATACACTTTGTCTGTTGTTGATGTATCTTTGCTGATTTCTACTATATAATGCGAGTTTATGTTGTTTGTTGATTTTGCATAAATTTGACTTGTTTCGTTGCAATCGTATGTTGCCGTAATTTTATCGCGAGCATCGTCTGAAACATTATCTATATTATCGTCGTCGGGATTACACGAATACATCATTAAATACAGTATTGATATTAACCCTATAAAAAGTATTTTTTTCATAATATTTTATTTTTTTTGATTTCTATAACAAAAATTTAGCCAAAGTTAATTAAAATAAATTGTTTAATATATCATCATCGACAATATTTGGTATTGTTACGGTTAAATCTTTTGTTTTTTCCATTTCTCGTTTTATTGTAAATAATGCTCCGCTATTTCTTGCCCAGCTTCGTCGGGATATTCCGTTATATACGTCCCAGAATAACATAGATTTTAATCGTCTGTCGGCATCTGATGTTCCGTCTAAAAGCATTCCGAATCCTCCGTTTATAACCTCTCCCCAACCTACGCCTCCTCCGTTATGTATAGATACCCATGTTGCACCGCGAAACGAGTCTCCTATTACATTTTGAATTGCCATATCGGCTGTAAAGCTTGAGCCATCGTAAATATTAGATGTTTCTCTAAATGGCGAATCGGTTCCTGAAACATCGTGATGGTCTCTGCCTAAAACTATTGGTGCCGATATTTCGCCGTTTTTTATTGCATTGTTAAAAGCTTCGGCTATTTTTATTCTGCCTATTGCGTCGGCATATAATATGCGTGCTTGCGAGCCAACTACAAGTTTGTTTTGTTGTGCTCCTTTTATCCACTGAATATTATCCGACATTTGTTGTTGTATTTCTTTTGGCGATTGTTTTTTTAGTTCGGTTAATACTTGTGTTGCTATTTCGTCGGTTTTTTCGAGGTCTTTAGGGTCTGCCGATGTGCAAACCCAACGAAATGGTCCAAACCCAAAGTCGAAACACATTGGTCCCATAATATCTTGAACATACGATGGGTATTTAAATGTTTTTTTATCGTCTTTTAAGATATCGGCTCCTGCTCTTGATGATTCTAAGAGGAAAGCGTTTCCGTAGTCGAAAAAATATGTTCCTTTTGCTGTGTGTTTGTTTATTGCATCTACTTGACGTCGTAATGATTCCTGAACTTTTTGTTTAAATTTTTCGGGATTTTCTGCCATCATTTTATTTGCTTGGTCGAAACTAATATCTACGGGATAGTATCCTCCTGCCCAAGGATTATGCAGCGATGTTTGGTCTGACCCGAAATCTATGTAAATATTATTTTCGTAAAATTTTTCCCATACATCTACAACATTTCCATTGTATGCTATTGAAACGGTTTCGTTATTTTGTTTTGCAAGTTTAACTCTGTTAATTAATTTATTTATATCGGTAAATATTTCGTCAACCCAACCTTGCGAGTGTCGTTTTTCGGCAGCGTGTTTATTTACCTCGGCAACAACAGATATGCAACCTGCAATATTTGCTGCTTTTGGTTGTGCTCCCGACATTCCGCCTAAACCTGAACTTACAAATAGTTTTCCTTTTAGACTTTCGCCGTTTTTAGATATTATTCTGCCTGCATTTAATATTGTAATTGTTGTTCCGTGCACAATACCTTGTGGACCTATATACATATACGAGCCGGCTGTCATTTGTCCGTATTGTGTTACTCCAAGAGCATTGTATTTTTCCCAATCGTCTTGTTTTGAGTAATTTGGAATCATCATTCCGTTTGTAACTACAACGCGTGGAGCATCTTTATGCGATGGGAATAATCCCATTGGGTTTCCCGAATACATTACAAGAGTTTGATTATCGGTCATTGTTGCCAGATATTTCATTGTAAGCCTGTATTGTGCCCAGTTTTGAAATACTGCTCCGTTTCCTCCGTATGTAATTAATTCGTGTGGGTGTTGTGCTACATCGGGATTAAGGTTGTTTTGTATCATTAGCATTATTGCTGCCGCTTGTTTTGATTTGTATGGATACTCCTCGATATTTCGTGCATACATTTTGTAATCGGGACGAAAACGATACATATATATGCGTCCGTATTTTTTTAGTTCTTCGGCAAATTCTTTTGCTAATATTTTATGATGTTTTTTGTCGAAATATCTTAAAGCGTTTTTAACAGCAAGTTTTTTTTCGTCTTGTGTTAATATGTCTTTTCGCTTTGGTGCGTGATTTACCGTTTTATCATATTCTTTTGGTTTTGGTAATTCGGCAGGAATACCTTCGAGTATTTGTTGTTTAAAGTCCATTTTTTTTATTTTTTAATCCAAAATTAATAAATTTATATTAAAAAAATATTAAGTATCTATAAATTATATCCAAAACGTTTAAGTGTATTTTCTTTGTTTCGCCAGTCTTTGTTTACTTTTACATAAATTTCGATAAAAACTTTTTTGTTAAAAAATTTTTCTATGTCTTTACGAGCCTGACTTCCGACACGTTTTAGGGCACTACCTTGGTGTCCTATTATAATTCCTTTTTGAGATTCGCGTTCGACAAATATTATTGTTCTTATTCGTATTATATCGTTGGTTTCTTTAAATTCTTCGACTAAAATCTCAACTGCGTATGGTATTTCTTTTTTATAGTTTATAAGTATTTTTTCGCGAATAATTTCTTCGACAAAAAATCGTTCTGTTTTGTCGGTTAATTGGTCTTTTGGAAAATATGCGGGTCCATTGGGTAATAGCTCTAATACTCTATTAAATATTGTTTCTATGTTAAATGATTTTAATGCTGATATTGCGTATATTTCTGCGTTTGGCAACTCGTTTTGCCATATTTTTATAAGGTTGTTTAGTTTTTCGTTTTCTGACAAATCGATTTTATTAATTAATACTAAAACCGGAACTTTTGCATTTTTTACTTTTTTAAGAAATTCTTTGTTTTTATCTAATGTTTCGTAAATATCGGTAACATACAATAACACATCGGCATCTTCGAATGCTGATTTTGAAAAATTTAACATTGCTTGTTGTAATTTTGATGCGGGTTTTAATGCTCCGGGGGTATCGGAAAAAACTATTTGAAAGTTATCTCCGTTTACTATTCCTAATATGCGATGTCGTGTTGTTTGCGATTTTGATGTTATTATAGATATTTTTTCGCCAACAAGTTCGTTCATTAATGTTGATTTTCCAACATTTGGATTTCCTATTATGTTTACGTATCCTGATTTGTGTGTCATTGTATATTAAATTTTACTATTAGTTTGTATGCAAAATTATTTTTTATTTTTGTTAAATTGCTGTATTGTCCGTAATTATAAAATACTCCTATTCCGTATTTAATAATGTTCATTTGATTTATTATATTGTTTATTTGTAGTCCTGCCTCGTAATATCCTTTTTCGTATGTAAATGCTTGCAAGTTTTTATTTTTATTGTATCCAAATGCAATATTATTGCTAATTGCAAATTCGGGTTTAAATTTTTTTGTTCGTATTAAAATATTTCCAAAATTTTGTTCTATGTATAACGATATAAATTTATCGACATAGTATTTTCCTATAGGCATTGTAGCAAAAGTATTTTCGGCAAATATCGAGAATTGCCCGGTTTTACTTCCGTGTCCGTTATAAAGGTATCCATCGTAAGGTGTTCCGCTAATGTATCCACCTACGGCTGATATGTTTGTTGTTCCTATTGTTTTATTGTATATTTTTTTTATAATTTTTAGTTCGTATCGCTGATATTTATTTGTAAAATTTTTTTTATCGCTAAACAGCTGATAATTAAAGTATATAATGGGATATTTTGTTCCTGTAGATATTAATACATTGTTAGATTTTATAAATTTTTCTTTATAGGCGTATCGCAGTTTTATTCCATAAGAATATAATTCTATAGGTTTAACATTTGGTTGATAAATATCATACAAAAAATTATACGTTTTTATGTTTAATTTTTTTACAAAAATATTTGTTTTTAAGTATTTTATGCTTGTATTAAATAACGATATTTTGTATTCTTTTTTATTAAATAAATCGTATAGCATAAATTTTCGATAAATTTCGGTTGATGTAAAATTATTTTCGTTGTAAAAGTCGTATCCTCCGTATTCGAACATATCGTCGGTATATGATATTTGTATTTTGTGTTGTTTATTTTTTAATGGTGTTAAATATAGTCCGTATTTATAATTGTATTTTTTATTTTTAAAGCCGTAAGAAATATTTGTAAATACAGAAAAGTAATTTGATATTTTTTCGTTTGTTTTTAGTCCTAATCCGGGTTTAAACCCTTCGTAATTGTTTTCGTTTATTAAATAGTTTATATCTAAACTTAAAAATCCTATGGGAATATATCCGCTAAGCAAGGCTTCCATTGTATTTATTTTACGGTCGAGATGTTCTGCTTTTCCCAAACTGTCGATAAGGTGATATGTGCGTTTGTCTTTTTCGGTAAGCGAATCGATACGATATTTTTTTAATATTTTCTCGGTTTGTTTTATTGATTTTTTATCTACATTTAACTCTATATTAGAGAATTTATATTTTTTATAATCTTTATTAAAAGATATGTTGTATAGGTATGTTTTTCCGATTCCAATAATTTTTGTTTTATTTTTTCCTGTTCCTAAACTAAGGTTATTAAATATAATATTTGTGTTTAATTGTTTCGGAAACCAAACAGAGTCGTTAATAAGCTCGTATTTTTGTTGAATTTTAAAGCTAATGGTATTTGTTTCGGTTGGGTTTGCAATAACATTTTGTATTGCATATTTGTTTGAGTTTATGTATAAAACTCCTTTCATAGAGTTAAATATTTTGCCTTTCCGTGGACGAAATGTTATTACAAAAATTGAGTCTCCCCTACTATTGTAAATTGTATCTTGTATAATAAAAAGATATTTTTTTATGCTATTATTTGATAATGGACTCAAGTATTTTTTTCCGTAAAGCACAAAAATATCTTTGTAAAAAGAAAATGATTGTAATTGTGTGGCAAGCAATGTAAAAGCAGGATTTTGCAAACCTGATACTCTTGATGCAAGAACTGTCTCGTTGTTATAGTCGGGATTTTTAAATTTTCGTTTGCTCACCGACTCTATAATCATAAGATGTTGATGTTCGAAAAATTTTTTTGTTTGCACAAAAAAGCTATCGGGTTTTAGTGTATCAGTTTTTTTTATATCTCCTGTAAATATCATCTTGTTATACGATGTATATTCAAACGATTCGAGATTTAACGGGTTGTTTATTTTTTTATTTTTAATTGCTAATTTTATTATTCGGTGAGCAGGATTCTCGGTTGGTAAAATTTTAATTTCGTTAAGTTTAAACGATTCCTTTTTTAGTTTTATTTTAATTTTTGTTTTATTAACAAAGTTTTGTTTTGTAATAATTGTATCCTTATATCCTATGTATGATATTTTAAAAAAATCTATTTTAGATATATCGTTTATAAAAAATTTGCCATCGATATTTGTTGTTGTTCCTTGTTTTTGTAAGTTAAATTGAATATTTACAAATGCTAATGCCTCATTTGTTTTATAATCGACAACTATTCCCGTAAATGGTTGAGCCGATAAATTTTTGCTTATTGTAAATAATATAATTGCAATGTATAATTTAAAAATATTAAGTTTCAATTTAAAAAAAGTTATAATGTTCTACCCATTTTTAAAAGGTTTACTTCTTTTTCGGTTAAAAAACGCCATTTACCACGGGCAAGTC
>JALSQC010000115.1 GCA_026985625.1 Bacteroidales bacterium
CATTAATAGGAGTTGTATCAATTTTATTTACAATAGCTGTAATATTTGTTTATTCTAATTATAAATTAGAATGTTATGATGACAGTTAATTTTTAAGATTTAAATCAGTAATATTTTTTACAGGCAATTCGCAGGTATTATTTACACATTTGTATATGTTTTGTTCTTTGTTGTATCGTCCTTCGGTTATAGGTAGTTTGCTGTTTTTATCGGCTTTTGCAAGTATTATATTAGGTAAATATTTTTTATTAAGATTACTTAAAACGGTATTAGCATTATTTCCGGTAACAACTATTTCGTAAAACGGTTGAATATTCCATAAATACAATTGTATCCAATTTGAATAGTACATAGGATTTTTTATTATTTTTTCTTGAATACCTGCTAACATTTTTTCCGATTTTATTGTGTAATCGGTTAGCCCAAAGTATTTACCCAAAATAAACAAATTTTTAGCCATTATCGAGTTTGACGACGGTATAACATTATCTGTTAGTTCTTTTTTTCTGATTATTATATCGTTTTGGTAATCAGCGGTATAATAAAAATATCCGTTTTTATTATCGTAAAAATGTTTTATTGTAAAATCGGTTAAATCTTTGGCAAGAAAAATATATTTCTCGTTAAAATTTGTTTGATATAATTTTATTAAAGCAGTTATAAGAATAGCATAATCGTCTAAAAATGCTTTAATATTTGTTTTTTTATTTTTGTAATTGCGATATAAAATAAGATTATCATTTAATTGGTTTTTTATTATAAAAGAAATATTTTTTTCGGCAGCTCGTAAAAAATATTTTTCGTCAAAAATCGAATAGGCATCTAAATATCCTACTGACATTAAAGCGTTCCACGATGTTAATGTTTTATCGTCTAACGATGGCTTGATTCTTTTGTTGCGTATTTTTAACAATTTGTTTTTCAATAAAGTTATTTCGCTTGGTTCGTTTTCTTGATTTGTAAATAAAATATTGTATCCATCAAAATTGCCTTTATCGGTTATATTATAATATTTTATTATTTTATAGGCATCTTTACCAAGAGCGGTTTTTATTTGGTCTATAGTCCAAATATAAAAAAAACCTTCTTCGCCATCGCTATCGGCGTCGTATGACGAAAAATAATTATTTTCTTTACCTTTAAAATTATTATCTACAAAATTTAATGTTTCGTAAACAATACGTTTATATATATCTTTTTTTGATATTTTATAAGCATTTGTGTATAAACTTACTAATTGAGCATTATCGTAAAGCATTTTTTCGAAATGAGGAACTAACCATATCTTGTCGGTTGAATATCGAGCAAATCCTCCTGCAAGTTGGTCGTATATGCCTCCCATTGCCATTTTCGAAAGAGTAAGTTTTACATAATTTATTAAATTTTTGTCGTTAAAATATTTACCTATCTGTAAAAGTGTTTCGTAATTATTAGGCATTGGAAATTTTGGTAAATAGTTTAAACCTCCGTTTATTGTGTCAAAATATACTCTCCAATTATTAGTTATTTTCTTTAATGTATCATGAGTAAAAGATTTGGGTTTATCGAAATTTGTTATTTCTGTATTTAATAAACCTTTTTTTAATTCTGTAGCATTACGTTTAAATAAGTATAATTTATTTTTATAGGTAAAACTAACCGATTTTAGAACTTGTATCCATTGTTCCGGACGAAAATATGTGCCTCCGTAAAAAGGATCGCCGTTTGGCATTGCAAAACAATTTAAAGGCCAACCTCCTTTTCCTGTTAACAATTGAACAGCATTCATATACAAAGCATCAATGTCGGGACGTTCTTCTCGATCAATTTTTATACAAATAAAATTTTTGTTCATAAAATCGGCAATATTTGTATCCTCAAACGATTCGTGTTCCATAACATGACACCAATGGCAAGCCGAATAACCTATACTTATAAGTAATGGCTTGTTTTCTTTTTTTGCTAAATCTAAAGTTTTTTTATTCCAACTATGCCAGTTTACAGGATTGTGAGCGTGTTGTAACAAATATGGACTTGTTTCGTTTATTAAATCATTTGTATATTTATATTTCATGGTTTTTTTATTTTGGGGCTTACAAGAACTTGTAATTATTATTAATAAAATTATAATCTTCAAAATTTTCATAATACAAAGTTATGTTTATTTAGACAAAATAAAAATAATGCAACTAAAAATATTATTAATTAAAAATTTAAATACGGATATTCCCGTAAAACAATTAAGTTATATACTAAATAATAATTACGTGCTTTGCCTTAATTTAAATATATTGTTTTTATATATTTTTGAAAAGAGTATAAAAAATTAAATCAATATGAATAAAATAAAAAAACTGATAAACGAAAATAACGAAAACCTTATAGGTAGTTGGACCTTAAATATGATTCCTTTAAACGAAAAAGGAGCAAGGTTTACAGGAAAACTTTTTATAAGCGATAAAAAATTATATTTCGAGTCTCAATTCGATACATCGTTAAAAGGCACAGTAAACTCTTTAATTGCAAGCGTAGGAGCAGCATCGGGCAATAGTTTACTTGTATCTCAAGAAATTATAAAACAGTGGGAAGACTTAGGTGTTTTAATAATTCCTAAATCAGAAATAAAAGAGATAACCGAGAAATCGTCGTTTTTAAAAAAAACCGTTACGGTAACCCTTACAGATGGTATTAAATACAAATTTGATTACGGAATGTTATCGGTAAAAAAAATAATAGAAGCAATAAAAAAATAAATTAATAACTAAAATATAAAAATCATGAAAAAAACAATTATTACATTTTTTGGAGTTTTGTTTGCAACAATAATATTTGCACAAGGGCAAATATCGTTTTATACAAACAATGGGACAAAAAAAGTTACACAACTTAAATGTGGTAACTTTGATAATTTAAAAGTTAAAGTTAAAATCCCATCTAACATTAATAAATATGATAAAGTAACTTACAAAGTGTATTTGTCATCAAATGAAGCAACAAGTGCGGGTATTAGATACGTGGGTAGAGGTGCTGTTTCAACTTTAAAACCAAATACTACAATGGAAAAATGGATTGTAAGTCCGGGAAAAAAAGGCGGAGATTTTAAATATAATGATGGTGCAAGGATTAGCACTTATGATGTTTGTGATGTGCCACGCAAAAACGGGTTGTCAAGCATTGTAGTTGAAGTGCAATTGGTAGGATATAATAAAACAGGAACAGAAACTTATTGGGATAAATGGGATAAAGTTTATAAAACCAGATTAACTTATACAAAAGGTAATTTGCTGGCTAGTGGTAAAATAACTGTTGAACAACTTCCTGCACAAACAGATTATAAGAGTTCTAATGGTTTGTTAAGCGTTAAAAAGGTTACAGGTAACTCAGCTGAAGTAGGTATTAGTGGAGATATAGAATCAAATAAGTCAAGTAACGAACATCAATTTAATTTTGATAAAAATGAAGCTGCTGAAGAAGTATCTGTTCAATTATATGGTGAAAATGGAAATGCTGTAGTAGATATATTAATGTATTCAGATGAAAAAATGGCACAAGAAGTTAAAAGAATCTTTGGTAAAATACCATCTGATTTAGATGCTTATGCTGAGTTAAAAAGAGATTTACTTCAAAAAATAGCATTTAACTCTTACAGACAAGTCTATAGAGAGCCTTTTTTTAAATGGCCTAATATTTTAGAAGACGAATGGTGTCCTAATATTATAGATTTAGATGAAAAAAAGAGGTTTAAAAGGAC
>JALSQC010000116.1 GCA_026985625.1 Bacteroidales bacterium
AGTATCTAAAAACAATAAAAAAACAAAATAAATTAAAAAAAATATCGTGATAAGAAAAAATAAAATATCGATATTAATAATAACATTTACGGTTTTAATTACAAAAATAAATTTAGCCCAATTTAGCTCGTATCCTCTTGATATAGATTATTATAACTTTATAAATTATAAAAAAAACAAAATAGAAATTTTTGGCGATAGTGCAAATTACAAACATTTTTTCGATAAATTTAACAAACTAATAACACGCGGCGAAGGAAAAATAAACATTGTCCACATAGGAGGCTCTCATATTCAGGCAGACATTTATACTTGGCAAATGCGACGACGTTTACAAACATTTTATCCGGGATTAAACGGAGGCAGAGGCTTTGTTTTTCCTTATAAAATTGCAAAAACTAACAATCCGTTTAATTATCACGCCGATTTTACAGGCAATTGGAACAAGTGTCGTAATGTAGAGAAAAAAAAATGCACTTTAGGACTATCGGGAATTGTTGTTTACACAAACGACAACAAAGCAAATATTAAAATTTATCCCCGAAAAAAATACGGATTTTACGATTTTAATAAAGTAAAAATATTTTATAATGTAGATTCTTGTAATTATAAAATATCGTTTCCCGGCAAATATAAAGTTTTAGAAAAAAGAATTAATCACGAAAAAAAATACATGCAAATTCTTTTTGCCGATTACTACGATACATTAGATATAAACATATACAAACAAGACTCGCTATTAAATAATAAATTTGCACTATCGGCAATTTACCTCGAAAACAACGATCCCGGAATTGTTTATAACGCCATAGGAATAAACGGAGCAAGTATTCCCTCGTTTCTTAAATGCCAAAATCTCGAAAACGATTTGTCGGTTATTAAACCCGATATGCTTATTTTATCGCTTGGAACAAACGATGCTTACGGCAATAAATTTAAACCCGAGATATATAAACAAAATTATCAAAAATTAATAAATATAATTTTAAAAGCAAATCCAAATACATTTATACTTATTACCGTTCCAAACGACGATTATTTATACAAAAAATATCCAAATAAAAATACAGCCCTGCAAGAAACCGTTATTTACGAACTTGCACACAAAAATAATTGCGGAGTTTGGAATTTGTATAAAATTATGGGAGGATTTAACTCTTCGCAAATATGGTATAATAACAACCTTATGGTTAGAGACAAAATACATTTTACAAAAAAAGGTTACATACTTAAAGGAAATTTATTTTTTAATGCTTTTTTAAAAACTTACGACAACTACATTAACCTAATTAAAAATTATTAAGCCAAGCAATGAGCGAATATTTAAAACATATTTTTTTATACAATACCGACAACCCTTTTATATTTACAAAAATAGGTTTTTGGATTTTCTTTGCTGTTGTTTTAGCCTTTTACTCTATTTTATACAAAAACCGTTCTGTTAGAAACGCATATCTATTTTTTGCAAGTTTATTTTTTTACTACAAAACCAGCGGATTATTTTTATTTATATTAATTTTTTCAACATTAACCGACTTCGTTATAGGCAAACAAATATACAAATCGCAAAAACCAATAAACAAAAAACTATTTTTGGCTTTAAGCATAAGTATAAATCTTTTTATACTTACTTATTTTAAATATACAAACTTTTTTATCGACAACATAAATATAATTTTTAATACCGATTTTAAAGCAATAAATATTTTTGCCGACTTAACAAATATCATTACAGGCACCCATTTTAATATTAATAAAATTTTACTGCCTGTAGGAATATCATTTTATACTTTTCAAACAATATCATATTCTATAGATGTTTACCGAAACAAAATAAAACCCGTTAACAACATATTAGACTTTGGATTTTATGTATCTTTTTTTCCGCAATTAGTTGCAGGTCCAATAGTTAGAGCCTCCGAATTTATTCCTCAACTTTATCAAAAATATAATCTTACAAAACAAGAATTCGGACACGCATTGTTTTTAATATTAAACGGATTAATAAAAAAAATTATTATAGGAGATTTTATAGCCGTAAACTTTATCGACAGAGTATTTAGCAATCCCCTTTCTTATTCGGGATTTGAGAATATAATGTCGCTTTACGGATACTCGTTACAAGTTTATGCCGATTTTTCGGGATACACCGATATAGCAATAGGAATTGCCTTAATAATGGGATTTAAACTACCGCTAAACTTTAACTCGCCATACAAAGCCGTTAATGTTGGCGACTTTTGGAAACGTTGGCATATATCTCTATCGTCGTGGCTAAAAGACTACCTGTATATACCTATGGGAGGAAATCGCAAAGGCTCTGTCTTTACATATATAAGCCTAATTTTTTTATTTTTATTTATTTTAATATTAATCGGAAACCTAATAATTACATTAATAATTATTGCCGTAATTATATCAATTGTAATTTTAGCATTTATTTTTCCAAGATTTAAAAAATTTGTAAATACAAACATAAATTTAATGGCAACAATGCTATTAGGAGGACTATGGCACGGTGCATCGTGGCAATTTTTAACTTGGGGCGGATTAAACGGCTTAGGACTTGTGATTTATAAACTTTGGAAAAAAATATCGCCATGGAATAAAAAAAACAATAAATTTATACGTTTTTGGTCTATATTTTTAACTTTTAACTTTATAACATTTACGCGTATTTGGTTTAGAGGTAAAACACCCGAAATATCAAAAAATATGCTTACACAAATTTTTAACTACAACAATTATTCTAACATTGGAGCAATAATTACAAATTATTGGTTTGTTTTTTTATTAATTATAGCAGGTTTTGTAATTCATTGGCTTCCGTCAAATTTTAAAGAATATTACCGTGGGTGGTTTATTAAGTCGCCAATGTATATAAAATTATTTATTACAGCCGAAGTTATAATGTTAATTTATCAATTTCAAACAGGCGATTTATATCCGTTTATATATTTCCAATTTTAGTTGTAAATAAAAACCTACAAATAAAAATCTTTTACAAGGTTAAAAAACTCATCGGAATAGTTATGTCTGGATTTTTCTATAACCAAACTATCTTGTATTATGTTTGTTTTGATATGCGATATTTCCATTAATACTCGTTTGTGCATTTTTGTAGGTGTTGTTTTTACATAAGTTATTTTATTTATAAAAAGATTATTTTGCAAAATAATTTCTTTTATATTTTTTTCTTGTTCCGACGGAAATATTAAGCAAACCTTTCCTTTTTCAGACAAAATCTCTGACGATAATTTTATTAAATCGTTATACGATAATTTAATATTATGACGGGCTATATTTTTATCGTTATCATCTGATTTTAACGATTCTTTAAAAAACGGAGGATTAGATACTATTAAATCAAATTTTTTATTATTATTTTTTACAAAATCTTGCAACGATAAATTTAAAACTGTTATTTGATTTTTAAATTTTGAGTTTTCGACATTCTCTTGTGCTTGCTCCGATGCACTTTTATTTATATCTATTGCCGTAATTATCGAATTTTTAAACCTTTGTGCTGATATTAATGCTATTAATCCGGTTCCTGTTCCTATATCTAAAATATTTTTAGGATTATCGGCTTTTACCCAAGTGCCTAAAAGAACACCATCGGTACCAACCTTCATAGCTGTTTTATCTTGAAAAATTACAAACTGTTTAAACTTAAAATAATTATTCGACATAATATAATTTTGAATTTTGAATTAT
>JALSQC010000117.1 GCA_026985625.1 Bacteroidales bacterium
TTAATATTATGAGAACCGGACGACTTTGGTTTGGCGAGCATTTTGATGCAGTAACAAGTTATAGTTTCGAAAAAACATTTTCTAATTTTATTACAGGTTCTCAAGTAAAAATAATATCAAATTTTGTAGCACGTAGTTCCACACAAAGTAAATTTACCGTAAAAGTTAATAACAATACTATTCAAAATATTTTGGTGTCGCCTGTTTCAATGAGTTCATATACCGGTAATTATGCTAATAGTGCAGATGGAGCAAATGTATTTTATTCAAATAGCGGAAACTTTAACATTAATATATCATATAATAAACCGACATCAACATCGGAAGGGTGGTTAGACTATTTTATCTTAAACGTAAGATGCAATCTTTCGATGAGTGGTAATCAAATGGCTTTTAGAGATATTGAATCGGTAGGAACGGGAAATATATCAAATTTTATATTATCAAATGCAAATTCCACTATTAAAGTATGGGATATTACAAATCCGGTAAATCCAAAAAATGTTAGTATTTCGTATTCGTCGGGGCAATTAAGTTTTGTTACAACAACAGATAGTTTAAAACAATTTATAGCTTTTGACAAATCGGGATATTTAACTCCTACACAAGTAGGCGAAGTTGCTAATCAAGATTTACACTCGTTAAGTAATATAGATTATGTTATAGTTTCGCATCCTAATTTTTTATCTTATGCCAAACAATTAGCCGATTTTCATTATAAACACGAAGGCTTAAGCTACATAGTTGTTACTCCACAAGAGATTTATAATGAATTTTCGTCGGGAAAACCCGATGTTTCGGCAATTCGTGATTTTGTAAGAATGTTATATGAGAAAGCCGGAAGCGATACAACAAAAATTCCAAAATATCTTTTACTTTTTGGTGATGGCTCTTACGATAACAAAACAAATTCGTCGGTAAACTCAAATTATATTTTGACATATCAATCGGTAAATTCTTTTGGACCTACAAGTTCGTATGTTACCGATGATTTTTATGGCTTGTTAGATTCTTCAGATGTTTTGGGCGGTAATAGTTTAGATATTGGAATAGGACGTTTTCCGGTTAAAACAACCGAAGAAGCAAAATTAATGATTGATAAAATAAGTCATTATTACGATGTATCAACAATGGGCGATTGGAGAAACATGCTTTGTTTTATTGGCGACGACGAAGATAGCAATCAACACATGGATCAAGCAAACAGTTTGGCAAATCAGGTAACATCTAATTATCCGCAATATAATGTCGATAAAATCTTATTCGATGCATTTCCTCAGATATCAACACCTACGGGCGAGGGGTATCCTGATGTTACAAAAGCTATAAATAATAGAGTTAGAAAAGGAACTCTAATAATGAACTATACGGGACACGGAAACGAGATTAAACTTGCACACGAGAGTGTTGTGCAAATTTCGGATATTTTATCGTGGGATAATTTTGATAAAATGCCTGTTTTTGTTACTGCAACTTGCGAATTTTCGCGTTACGACGATTACGAAAGAACATCGGGAGGAGAAACAATATTATTAAATCCAAATGGGGGGGGGATAGCTCTTTTTACAACAACACGGTTAGTTTATTCGAGTCCTAATTTTTTGCTAAATCAAAAATTTTATAATTATGCATTTGCAAACTATTCGTATAAATTAGGCGATTTAATTCGTCTTGCAAAAAATGCGGCAGGAGCAAATTCAAACAAATTAAATTTTACATTATTGGGCGATCCTGCTTTAAAAATAGCATATCCGCAATATAATGTTACTACTACAAAATTTAATGGTAATAATTTAAACTCAACAGCCGACACTTTAAAAGCTTTATCAAAAATTACAATAGAAGGAAATGTAAACAACAACGGAAATATTTTAACCGATTTTAACGGAATAATTTATCCTACAATCTACGATAAACCCGATACTATTACAACACTAAGTAATGACGGTGGAGCTCCTTATGTTTTTAGCTTTAGACATAATATATTATTTAAAGGAAAAGTAAGTGTAAAAAACGGACAGTTTAAATTTTCGTTTATTATCCCTAAAGATATATCGTATAAATACGGAAAAGGAAAAATAAGTTATTATACCGATAATAATATTGTTGACGGTAACGGATATTATGACGATTTTATAATAGGAGGAACTGCAGACTCGGCACAAATTGATAATCAAGGACCCGACATTGATTTATATATGAATAACGATAAATTTGTTTTTGGAGGAATTACCGACGAAAATCCTATGATATTATCTTATGTATCCGATTCAAATGGAATAAATACCGTAGGTAATGGAATAGGACATGATATTACGGCTATTCTTGACGAGAATACAAATAATAAATTAATATTAAACGATTTTTACCAAGCCGATTTAGATAGTTATAAAAGCGGAAAAATAGAATATTATTTATCTAACCTTGAAGAAGGAAATCATTCGTTGCGATTAAAAGTATGGGACGTTTATAACAATTCAAGCGAAGCATATACCGAGTTTATTGTGGCAAAATCGGCAGAATTAGCAATAGAGCATGTTTTAAATTATCCTAATCCGTTTACAACAAAAACAAGTTTTTACTTTGACCATAACCAGCCAAATCAACAATTAGATGTTATTATACAAATATTTACAATATCGGGAAAAATTGTAAAAACAATAAAAACTCAAGTTTATTCCGATGGTTACCGAAGCAGTCCCATAAATTGGGACGGGCTTGATGATTACGGCGATAGAATAGGTCGTGGAGTTTATATTTATAAAATAAGCGTAAGAGCACCAAACGGAAATATTGTAAATAAATTCGAAAAATTAGTAATCTTACGATAATAAAATATTAATTTTGCAGTTTATACAAAATAATACGATTAAAAAAAATGAGAAAAATATCAATATTAATAATATTAATAAGCTTTAGTTTAAATAATTTTGCACAAATACAAACTAATCAATTAGCAGGAGGCGATATAAATACAATTACAACGGCAGTTCCTTTTTTATTGATAGCTCCCGAATCGCGAGGAGGAGCAATGGGCGATATAGGAGTAGCAACAACTCCCGATGTAAACTCAATGCACTATAATCCTGCAAAATATGGATTTATTAAAAACGATGTAGGTTTTTCGGTGTCGTATTCGCCATGGTTAAGAGCTTTGGTTGACGATATAAATTTAGCCTATTTGGCAGGATATAAAAGATTTGGAAAAGACCAAGTTGTAAGTGGTTCGTTACGTTATTTTTCGTTAGGAAGCATAACATTTACAAACGCACAAGGAAATAATATGGGCGATTATAATCCAAACGAATTTGCCATATCGGGAGCTTATTCCCGTTTGTTTTCCGATAGAATATCCGGTAGTATTGCAATGCGATATATTAACTCAAATTTAACATTAAGACAAGAAGTTAACGGAGTAGCATCAAAACCGGGACAATCGGTAGCAGCAGATGTGTCGGTATATTATCAAAACGACGATTTAGAGATTCAAGATAGAGATGCAACCTTAGGATTAGGAATAAATATATCGAACATTGGTAATAAAATGTCATACACCGATAACGAAGATAAAGACCCTATACCTACAAATTTACGATTAGGTTCGGCGTTAACATTGCATCTCGACGATTATAACAAAATTATGCTTACAGGAGAATTAGCAAAATTATTAGTTCCTTCG
>JALSQC010000118.1 GCA_026985625.1 Bacteroidales bacterium
CTCTCGCAGTAGCGGAGAACATGGCGACGGCATAGGAGGATTAATTTGGATGATAATTATGTTTTTACCTTTTCCGCTAAACGTTATAGTTATAGCAGGTATTGCTATAGGATACCATTTTTATAATAAAAAAGCAAAAGAAAAAACAATTTTTAATAATATTCCGGCAGGAGCACAAGATTTTATATCAAAAACACCGGAGGGTTTAGATGCTTTTAAATTACGAAACCCCGATTTTAACGAACAAGAGTTTAAAAAGAAAGTTGAAAAATCGTTTTACGATTTACAATATTCATGGCAAGACAAAGATATGTCAAAGGTTCGTAAATATATTTCAGACGGAATGTATCAGCGTTTAAATACACAATTTAAGATGATGGATATGTTGGAACAAAAAAACATTATCGAGAATCTTAAATTAAAAGATGTTCATATTGTAAAATACGAAGTTGACGGCAGTTTTGATATTATTCATGTTGCAGTTATGGCATCGGTTACAGATAAATTTGTAAGCGAAAAATACAAGTCGTTAAATTCGGGAGGAAGCGAAGAATTTCTTGAATATTGGTCGTTCTTACGAAAACAAGGGGTAACCGAAGGCGATTTATATTCAACAAACAATTGCCCGAAATGCGGAGGCGAATTGCCTAAAGATGCAGGAGATATGAGCAAATGCGAATATTGCGGAGCAATAACAAACTCGGGAGAATTTGATTGGGTATTGTCGGAAATAACTCAAGCCGATGATTTTGTTACAGCAAGTCAATCGCCCGAATTAAAAGATAAAGAAGAATTAATATCATCGAAAAACGAAGACTTTTGTGCACAACTTATCGAAGATAAAGCAAGTAACGGATATTTACAAATTCAAACCGCAAGAGTATTAAAAGACACCAAAATTTTAAAACGATTTGTATCTGCCGAATTATTCGATAAATTATCGAAAAAAATAGAAAAAGAAAACAAATTTATTTATAACAGAATTTTTTTAAACGATGTTAGTTTAATAGGAATAATGCAAAAAGACAATAAAAATGTTTTGGCCATATCAATAAAATCATCAATACAACGAGTTTCGGTTAACGACGATAAAATAGCATTAATAGATCCGTTTGTTAACATACAAAACGAGTATATAATAATGGAACGCGATATTAATGCAGGCGAATCAAAAGGGTCGTTATATGCACACGCATGTCCATCGTGCGGAGCACCAATAGGCGATACCATAGATACAAATTGCGAATATTGTGGAGCCGAATTAAACAGCACATCAAGAGAATGGATAATTACCGAATATATGTCGCAAGGCGAATATCAAGCATATTTCTCGAAAAATTCACAATTATTCTTAAGCAAAATAGAACCGAGTAAAATAGATGCTCTTTATAAAGTTAGAGATTATGCATTTAATAATGTATTAATAATGATAGCTGCTGATGGAATTCTCGATGCCGAAGAACTTAATTTTGCAAATAAACTTGCAAAAAAATGGGGATATAACGTAAATAAAATTCAAGGACTATTTGACCTTGCAAAAAACAAAAAACTTGGTATTAGAATGCCTCAAGATCAGAAATCACGAAATAAAATTTATAAATTATTGGTAAAAGCCGCTAATGTCGATGGAAATGTTTCGCCGGAAGAACAAAGTTTATTAGATAGCATTAAAGAACAATATAATATAACGGTATAAAAAAAATGAAAAAATTAATTTTAATAATATTAACAATAAGTTTGTTCTCGTGCGAAAATAATACTTTTAAAGAATATCATACTTTTTCGGATATTTTATGGCATAAATCAGATGTAATAAATTTTAATTTTGATATAAATAATCCGGGAAAATACAATTTATATTTACCTTTGAGATATACACAAGGATGTCCGTATAAATCGATATTGGTAAATATAAAATTAATATCGCCAAGCGGAAAACAAACAAAAATTAATAAAGAAATAAAAATAATAGACAATAATAACGAATATATTGGCGAAGGAGCCGGCGATATATGGGACGTTGAAGATTTAGCAGCAAAAGATTTTAAATTTGACGAAAAAGGCACATATAAAGCAGAAATATCGCAAAATACTACAGAAGAAACCTTGGCGTTTATAATGGAAGTAGGATTAAGAATAAAGCCCGTAAAAGGCGAAAAATAATTTATTATATAAAAAATTTTGAAAATAATTTATTAATAATTAATTTAACATTTTTTTAAAATAAATTAGGAATAATTTACATACACAAATTAATTTATTAATAATTAATGTGTTACAAATATTAAGCAAATGAGGAAATTATTTATTTTATTTTCGATATTTACAATTTTATTAAGTTCGTGTGCCGATAATAAAAAAGAGACAATAAAGTTAAACGAGAACAATTTTGGAGGAGTATTAAACTTTTCTGTAAAAAATCAAGTTAAATCTATAGTTCCGGCTTATTTAAACGATGTTTCGTCAACACAAGTAAGTTCCCAAGTATTTGAAGGACTAATAAAATTTAATCCAAAAAATTTAAGTATCGAAAAAGGAATAGCAAAACGCTGGCATGTTGATACAAGCGGTTATGTTTATACTTTTCAATTATATGATAATGTATATTTTCATGACGACCCTTGCTTTTCGGGAGGGAAAGGCAGAAATGTAACATCAGACGATGTTAAATATACAATTTATTTTTTGGCTACAAAATCGGATAAAAATAAAAACTTTTTTGGAACAGTTGATAAAATTAAAGGAGCAAAAAAATATTACGAAGCAAGTGAAAAAGGAAAACCTGATTTTGAGATAGAAGGTTTTAAAAAAATTGACGATTATAATTTTACAATTACTCTAACATCTAAAAATTTTCCGCTTATAGAATTTTTAGCTAATCCTGCTGCTGCTATAGTCCCTAAAGAAGGCATCGAAAAATATGGCGAAAATTGCACTATAGGTTGCGGTCCGTTTATTGCAAAAAATATATCATCAGATAAAAAAATAATTTTAATTCGTAATGGTAGATATTTTAAAAAAGATAGAAAAGATAATTTTTTGCCGTATTTAGATACAATAAATATTGCTTATATTAGAACTGCTCAAACAAAATTAAAATTATTATCTGAAGGAAAACTTGATATTGCAACATCAATTGATAACGAAAGTGCAACATTATTTTTAGATAAAAATATTAAATCTTTTGAAGGGGAAAAACCAAAATATAAAATAATGCCTGCAAATATTTTAGAAAATAATTCTTTGCAAAATATTATGCTGGGAGATATAAACGGCTTTTATACAAACTCATATAATTATATAGATTTGTCGTTGGTTTATTTTAAATAGACACTTTCATAAGCAAATAACGTCCTACAAACCAAGTAATTTTTGTATATCCGAAAGAAAAAAAACGCTAGTGGCACTATTATAGTCCAAGTTATAGACAAAAGTTCCGGTAAATATAAGGTGGTTACAACTATCGGAAGTAGTTCTGATGCAGACGAAATTCAAAAGTTGGTTCAAAAAGCCAAACAATGGATACAACACAAGTTAGGCATCATTGAGTTAGATTTTGAAAATAATATAGAAAAGACTAAATCTGTTTTAAAAAACATTGAACAAATAAATGTAAAAGGAATTGAATTATTATTGGGGAACATTTATGATGAAATAGGTTTTTCATCAGTTGA
>JALSQC010000119.1 GCA_026985625.1 Bacteroidales bacterium
AAAAATATATATAATTCTATAAAAAATTATTCGCGCACGGCTTTGTTGGGAATGATTGCAGCAAAACAAGCAGTCGAAACATCTGGCATAACAAATATAAACAAAGTTAAAACCGGATTAATATCGGCGACTACTGTTGGAGGAATGGATAAAACAGAGTTTTATTATAAAAAATATAAACAGTTAAACTTTTACGATTTTATTTTAGCTCATCATTGTGGCGATAGTACCGAAAAAATTGCCGATTTTATAGGATTAAGAAATTTTACATCTACATTAAGTACAGCTTGCTCGTCATCGGCAAACTCAATAATTTATGGCATACGCTTACTAAAAGCAGGAATATTAGACCGCGTAATTGTTGGAGGAACAGATGCTTTGTCAAAATTTACACTAAATGGATTTAATACATTAATGATTATAGACAAAGAACAAACAAAACCTTTTGACAAAAACAGACAAGGACTTAATCTTGGCGAAGGAGCTGCTTATCTGGTATTAGAAACACAAAAAACAGCAAAAAATCCAATAGCCAAAATAAGTGGATATGCAAACTCTAACGATGCTTATCATCAAACAGCAAGTTCTCCTGACGGAAAAGGAGCTTTACTTGCAATGAAAAACGCTTTAAAGTCGGCAAAATTAAACATTAACAATATAAATTATATAAATGCTCACGGAACAGGAACCCCAAACAACGATTTAACCGAAAGCAAAGCTATAAAACAATTATTCTCAGATAAAATACCACCTTTTAGTTCGACAAAACCTTTTACAGGACATACACTCGGAGCCTCGGGAGCAATAGAAGCAGTTTTATCGGTATTAGCTTTAAACTACGGTTTTATTTATCCAAATCTTAATTTTAAAGAACCAATAACCGAAACAAAGCTTATACCTGAAACCAAATTACAAACAGGTAAAAATATAAAAAATATTTTAAGCTCGTCGTTTGGATTTGGAGGAAACGATTCGTCTTTAATTTTTACAAAAATTTAATATGGATATTTTTATAAACGGAATAAGCTGTATATCGCCTCAAAAAACATTTAAAAATAATAACTTTTTAGATGATATTATCGAATATAAAACATCTATGCTACAAGCTGTTGAACCTGTTTATAAAGAAACTATCAGCACTATTAAACTAAGACGAATGAGTAAAATTATTCGCATGGGATTAATTTGTGCTTTAGATGCAATAAATCAAACAAACAACCAAAAACCCGATGCAATAAATGTAGGAACAGGATTAGGTTGTGTAAAAGATACCGATATTTTTTTAAATAAATTATTAGACAATAACGAACAATTTTTAACACCAACATCTTTTATAAATTCTACTCACAATACAATAGCAGCACAAATAGCCTTGTGGATAAAATGCTATAATCAAAATTTTACTTTTGTACATAAAAACTCCTCGTTCGAACATGCTTTATTAAATAGCATATTATTATTTACAAATGATAATTATAAAAATATTTTAGTTGGAGCAATCGATGAACTTACCCAAGATAATTTTAATTTAAAAAAAACAATAAATTATTGGAAACCCAATGGAATATCAAATCTTGATATACTAAAAACAAAAACACATGGAGTTATAGGAGGCGAAGGCAGTGCATTCTTTATGTTATCAAACAAAAAAAGCAAAACAACATTTGCAAAATTAAAATCGGTTGACATTATTTACAAATTTAACACAAACGAAGATGTAAAGAATTATATAACACAATACTTACAACAAAATAAATTTACCACAAATAATATAGATATTGTTTTATACGGATTAAACGGAAATAACAACGAAGATAAAATATATAAATACATACAAACCGAGATTTTCAAAAAAACAACGTCGGCATATTTTAAACACCTGTCGGGAGAACACGATTCCGCAAGCGGATTTGCCTTTTGGTTGTCAGCAATGATAATAAAAACACAAAATATACCTGAAGTATGTTTAGTCGATAATTTAAAATCAAAAACAATAATAAAAAATATATTAATAATTAACCATAACAACAATAAAAATTTTACTTTTACATTACTTACAAAATGACAATTTGACACAAAAAATAATTGGCAAAAAAATTGTAATATTGCAGCCAAAAAAAAAAAAATATAACAAAAAAAAAAACAAAAAATACAACACAAAAAACAGAAAAAAATAAAAAAACAACTAAGGTTAGAAAACCACGAACAGATAAAAAAACTAAACAAATCGAAGAGTTAGGCGAAAAATTAAACGACTTAAACGATAAATATTTAAGACTAAATGCCGAATTCGACAATTACAGAAAACGAACATTAAAAGAACGTTCAGACCTTATAAAAACAGCAGGCGAAGATATTTTAGTTAATCTTTTACCCTTAATGGATAATTTCGAAAGAGCAATTAGCTCTATCGACACAGCAAAAGATGTTGACGCCGTAAAAGAAGGAATAAAACTTATTTATAATAATTTTAAAGATTTTCTTAGACAAAAAGGCGTAAAAGAGATAGAAGCAAAAGAAAATGATTTTGATACCGACTTGCACGAGGCAATAGCAAAAATACCTGCTCCCGACGAAAAATTAAAAGGCAAAGTAATAGACGTTACCGAAAAAGGATACACTCTAAACGATAAAGTTATAAGATTTTCAAAAGTTGTTGTAGGAGAATAAAATTATGGCAAAAAGAGATTATTACGACGTTCTTGGTGTATCAAAATCGGCATCAAAAGACGAAATAAAAAAAGCATATCGAAAAAAAGCTATACAATATCACCCCGATAAAAATCCGGGAGATAAAGAAGCCGAAGAAAAATTTAAAGAAGCAGCCGAAGCATACGAGGTTTTAAGCGACGACCAAAAACGTCAACGTTACGACCAATTTGGACATGCAGGTGTTGGAAGCAGTGCCGCCGGTGGTGGTTTTAGCGGAGGAGGAATGTCAATGGACGACATATTTTCTCATTTTGGAGATATTTTTGGCGGACATTTTGGCGGTTTCGGCGGTTTTGGTGGCAGTTCAAGAAGCAGGCGTGTAAATAAAGGAACAAATATTAGAATAAAAGTAAAACTTACTTTAGACGAAATTGTTAACGGAACAACCAAAAAATTAAAAATAAAAAAATATGTAGCTTGTAATGCGTGTAATGGTTCAGGAGCCGAAAACGGAGCATATTCAACCTGCTCAACATGCCACGGATCAGGAAGAGTTACAAGAGTACAAAATTCATTTTTAGGACAAATACAAACACAATCAGTTTGTCCAACTTGCAATGGACAAGGAAAAATAATTACAAAAAAATGTAAAGTATGTTCGGGCGAAGGAATAGTTAAAAAAGACGATATTGTCGAAATAAAAATTCCTGCCGGAGTAGAAGACGGTATGCAATTATCGGTAAGCCAAAAAGGAAATGCTGCTCGCAGAGGAGGAATTAACGGCGACTTGATTATTGTAATCGAAGAATTAACCGACCCTAATTTAATTAGAGACGAAAACAACTTAATTTACGAGCTTAACTTAAGCATAGTAGATGCCGCTCTTGGAACACCTGTCGAAATTCCTACAACATCGGGTAAAGTTAAAATTAAAATAGAGCCGGGAACTCAACCCGGAAAAATATTAAGACTTCGTGGAAAAGGTGTCCCCGATGTTAACGGTTACGGAAAAGGCGAC
>JALSQC010000120.1 GCA_026985625.1 Bacteroidales bacterium
TGGAAAAAGGCAATAAAAATGATTAATGTTTAAGGTTATTATAAAAAAAAGCGACTTAAGTCGCTTTTTTTTAATTTTTACTCTCCTCTATAATTTTTTTTGCTAATTTATAAATTGAATCATCATCTAAAGTTACAATTCCTCCGTTTGGACCTTTCTCGAAATGGAGGCCTACACTCTCGCCTTTGTCGTAGTTAGAACCTCCAAAATAATTTCTAACAGTCTCGACACTTAAATTTAGTTCGTTAGCAATTTTGTGCATAGTTCCATCGGGCAAACTGTCTTTTAGTTCCCTTAGCTCGTTAAATGTTAAAGTCATAATATTAAATTTTAATTAGAAAATAATTAAGTCTATAAAAGTAATAAATTTTTAATAAATTTAAAAATAAAATAAATGCAAATTTGTGTTGTAATTACAAATTACAATAATATGTGATTGTTAATAAAATATTTGTGCATTAAATACCGATGTGTTATTTTTATAATCGGAAACCTCTAACCTAAAATCGTGATATTTATTTTTTTGTATTCTTTTATCGAACTCGTAAGAAATTAACGATTTTTTTGGGTCGTATTCAAAACAAATCCATTTATTATCTATATAACCATTAATTTTGGTTATACCCGAAAGATTATCGTATATTTTAAATTTAATAAATTTATCGTTAATAAATTTTGCACCGTCTCTTATATTTAAAGGTTTTATAACCGGAGCAACAGTATCTGCCATAATAGCATATTTGCCAAACGTGTTTGTTCTGCAATAAATAAAATTATTTTTTAAACTACCTTTATACGATAAATAACGATTGTTTTTATTTATTTTTACTATTATAATTTTATCAAGATATTTTTTTGGAACATTTTCGGTATTTAGTCCTATACTAATTTTTTTAAACAAAGGAATGTATTTATTGCCAATTGTAAAAACACCGGAATAAAAAATATTTGCGGATTTATCTATGCTATAATCAAAATATATAGAGTGTGTTAATGCCGATTTGGGAATGTTTACAATAAAATCGTGAGTAGAATACAAATTATTCTCAAAAAATTTCATATATATTTTTGATGTATCTATTTTTTGTTTTACGTGATAAAAAACATTAGATTTTATAACTCCTTTTATAACGGCTTTGTTAGAGTTGTAATCTTTAATAATTATTTTTAGATAATGATAATTATTATCGTAAAAATTTAAAACACCATTATTTTTAGAATATTTAAATATTTTAATTTTACTGTTTTCGTCGATAAATAATTTATGTATTTTTTTCTTATGTTCTAAATACTCTTTATAATCGATATACGAATTTATATAATTTTTATCGTAAAAATCAAACTCGTTAAATTTAATATAAGCATATCTTACGCTGTCAACAAATAACTCGATTGAATACGGAGCAAATTTGTTTCGTGAGTTATTTATATAATCTAAAACCGATACTCCAAACCCAATATTTCCCGACACATTTAAAGTATCAAATAAATATATATTATCGGCGTTAAAATATTTATTTAGTTTTATAAATTTTTTACGGTTAAGCGAGTCGATTAAAGAACTTGAATCGATAGGATAAGCCAAAAAATCAAAAACTTTGGGTGGAATATTATCAACAGGTTTAAAATTAAATAAATAAGGATTTTGAGCATATTCGGTTTTATTATCTCTTATTTCGAAATGCAGATGAGGAGCAAAAGAATTGCCTGTATTTCCGCTAAATCCTAAAAGCTCGTGCTTTTTAACTTTAATTTTATTTTTTAAAAGATATAAATCTAAAGTATATGATTTTTGTTCGTATTGATTTTCTTTAACAATACTGTCGATTACATTATTAAACCTGCTCATATGTGCATAAACCGATGTATATCCGTTATAATGAGTAACATAAATAACTTTTCCGTATCCCCATAATTGAATTTTTATTCTCGATATATAACCATCTCCAACCGAAAATATTTTTTTACCTGTTGTTCCGTTAGTTTTAATATCTACCCCCGTGTGAAAATGATTAGGACGAATCTCGCCAAAATTACCGGCATACCTTAACGGGATATCCATAGGTTTACCAAAATTAACTTGACTTTTAACAGCAAAAGTCGATAATAATATTATTAAAAATATATAAAATTTAGCCATTTTTAAAGAAACACAAAAGTAAGATTATTATTTTTAAAATAAATAAATTAAAAAATATTTTTAGATTTAAGTTTGGAATATTAATTTTGTAAAATATGATTGAAGATAAAAACGAAATAATTAACGAGCTAAAACAAAAAGTTTATAAAATTATTTCACTTTATAACGAATCAATAAAAAAAAATTATAATTTAGAACAAAAAAATATTGAACTTTTAAACAAATTAAATAATAGTAAAAACGAAATAAAAAAATTACAAGAAAAATACGATTTACTAAAAATAGCAAAAACCGTATCGACAAACGTAAAAGACGTTAACGATACAAAAAATAAAATAAATAGAATAATACGGGAGGTAGATAAATGTATAGCTCTATTAAATAATGAATAAAAAAATGAACAATTTAATAAGAATTAACGTAGTAATTGTAAACAGGACTTATTCATTAAAAATAGATAGAAAAGACGAAGAGGTTATACGTAAAGCAGTTAAACAGATAAATGAAAAAATTACAAAATATAGAGAAGTTTACTCAAAAAATGACGAACAAGATATGCTGGCAATGGCAATATTAGACTTTGCAAGAAAACTAAACGAAGAAAAAGAAAAAAAAGATGATTCGTTATTATTAGACCAGATTAAACTTTTAAGTATTGATTTAGACGAAGTTATACAACAAAAAAACGTTCTTTAAAATAAAAAGATTAAAAATACGCCCGTATTAATTCTTTAAATAAGTTGAAAAATCAACACTACACAAATTGGAGACAAGCTCGATTTATGTAAGGCAGGCCTCAACCCTTTTGGGTTTTTGATTTGTCAAAACAGTGGAAGCAAGAAATTTATCGGCATCTCCACCCATGTCATAAAGGGTTTTTTTGACAATAAAGAATTATACGGGTTTTTTTATTAATAAATTAAAATATATAAACAAAATGATACTAACAATAATATTAACAATTGTAGGATTTGTGGCAGGAAGCGTAATATCCTATTTTATATTAAATGCGGCACTTAAAAAGAAAAAAGACGAAATAACAAAAGAAGCTAAAGCCGAAGCCGAGGTTCTTAAAAAAGATAAAATATTAGAAGCAAAAGAAAAATTTTTGCAATTAAAAGAAAATTACGAAAAACAAGTATCCGAACGCAATAATAAAATTGCAAATATCGAAAATAAAATAAAACAACGAGAGGCTGCATTATCGCAAAGAATCGAAGAATTTAACCGTAAAAAAAGAGAAAACGATGCTATAAGAGAAAACTTGCAAAATCAATTAGAAATTATAGAAAAAAAGAACGAGGCTATAGACAAATTGCATAAAGAACACGTTTCGCAATTAGAAAAAATATCGGGATACTCGGCCGAAGAGGCAAAAAATCACCTTATAGAGCAACTAAAAGCCGAAGCCAAAACCGAGGCAATGTCTTATATTAACGAGATTATGGACGAAGCCAAACTAACGGCAAACCAAGAAGCAAGAAAAATTGTAGTAGAAACAATTCAACGTGTAGCAACCGAAG
>JALSQC010000121.1 GCA_026985625.1 Bacteroidales bacterium
GGCAGGTATTATTTCTCCATAAAATGGTATTCCGCTTGGCGATGATAAATCGGGATTTAGTTTGTCGTATTTTACAATTATTCCGCTTAGTATAATGTTTGGTATAACTAAAAATGGGATTAGTATATATATAGTTACTGATGTTTTAAAGCTATTTGATATGTTTAATCCAAACATCGATGATATTGACCATATTGTAAACAAAACGAGCCAGTATTGCCAATACATTCCTTTAATGTCTATTACAAAGTTTCCTATTGCTACAAATAATAATGCTTGAATAGCCGATATAACTAATAATATTCCTACTTTTGAGAATAAATAACTTCCCCAACTAAGGTTTAGGAATTTTTCTCTTTTAAGTATTAGTTGGTCTTTTATAATTTCTTCGGCACTAACTGTTAGTCCTATAAATATAGCTACTATAACTGCCATAAATAAATATACCGGCACGTTTGAGTTGTCGCCAAATGTGTATCCGTATTCGTTGCTTATATCTACATTGTAGTATCTTATTAGGTATGCTAAGAAGAATGCGAGTAAAGGGGCTTCCAGTAAATTAATAAACAGATATTGTTTGTTTGATAATTTGGCTAATACGTCTCTAATGACAAAGACTTTAAATTGTTTAAATTTGCTGGGGATTTTAAAGTTAATTTTAGGTAGTTTTTTTGTATGGTATTTTTTGTTTTCTTCTATTTTTTCGTCGTCGCTTTTTTTTATTTTTTCTACTTTGTAGTCTAAAAATTCCTTTCGCCACTCGGGTGGTGATATTTTTCGTGTGTGTGTTAAATTTCCATACTCATCGAGCACATGTGTTTCTACAATATTAAAAACTAATTCGGGATTTACGTTTCCGCAGACTCTACATTCGCTTTCGCTCCAATTTGCTTGGTGTGTTTTTGATTTAAAGTATATAATTGAGTCAACCGGATTTCCGTCGTATATTAAATATCCTCCGGTATCGAGAATTAGCATTTTATCGAACATTTTAAATATGTCCGATGATGGTTGATGTATTACTACAAAAATTAGTTTTCCTTTAAGTGTTAGTTCTTTAAGCAGGTCTAATATATTTTCGGAGTCTCTTGATGATAGTCCTGATGTTGGTTCGTCTAGGAATAATACTGCGGGTTCTCTAATGAGTTCTAATCCTATGTTTAATCGTTTTCGTTGTCCTCCACTAATTTTTTTGTTTAACGGACTACCTACAATCATATCTTTTTTCTCGTATAGCCCTAAATTTTGTAATGTTCGTAATACTTTTCTTAATATTTGAAATTCGCTAAGTCCTCCAAAGCAAAGTTTTGCATTGTAATACAGGTTTTGAAAAACTGTTAATTCTTCGATTAAAAGGTCGTCTTGTGATACGTTTCCTATTAGGCCGTGTATTTTATCTTTTTCTTTAAATATGTCTATTCCGTTTATTAATACTTGTCCTTTTGTTGGTTCGTTTG
Source organism: Bacteroidales bacterium (assembly GCA_026985625.1). Lineage (GTDB taxonomy): Bacteria > Bacteroidota > Bacteroidia > Bacteroidales > JAFGXI01 > JALSQC01. Next base: position 1,458 of record JALSQC010000121.1, read on the forward strand.
ATCCGTTTAATACGTTTAGTAATGTTGTTTTTCCTGCACCGCTTGCTCCCATTAATCCTATAAGTTTTCCGGATTCTCCTGAGAATGTCATTTCGTGCAGTCCTATTCCTCCTCCTTTAAAATGGTATTCTATTTTATTTACTTCGTATAGTATTTTTATGTCGTCGTTGTTAAGTTTAAAAATGCTTACAATATCGCTGTAATAAACGGAGTTAATTTTTTTTCCTCGTATTGCTGTTCCTTGTGTAAAAACGTAAACTTTGTCTTTGTGTACAATTTGTCCGTTAAGGAATAGTTCGTTTTCGCCAAGATAACGAACAAGATACATGTTTGTTTTGTCTACGCTAAATATTCTAATTTGTCCCGATAATGATTTTCGTAGTATGTGTTTTACTTTTGGGTGGTCGTGATTTTCGTTATTGTCTATAAATAATACTTTTGATGAGTTTGGAACTTGGTCGAATTTGTATAAAACAAATGCTTTTATTCTGTTGTATTCTTCGCTTGATATGTAAAATGTATCGGCTACTGTATATACAAATTCGAGTTCTTGTTCTGTTATTTCTTCGAAATCTGATTTTATAAATTCTAATAAACGTACAAGAACTATAATTTTTTGTTTTTGGGTTAGTTCTTCGTTTATTTGTGTACAGATTTTTAGTATTTTTACCGAGCTTACTGCTATACTTTTGTTTCGGCGTTTTTTTACCGATTGTCTTTTTTGAAATTCGTCGTAAAATACGTCAAAGACTTTAAGATATTCTTCGACTAGTTCTTGATTTAATTGTTGTTTAAGAAATGAGCCTACAACTGTTCGCCGTTCTTTTGCATTACTTTCGGGCGGAGCAATTATGGCAAATAATTGCATTAAAGCTTTTAAGATACTTTCGCTCATAGGTTATTGCTTTAATGCTTTATTTTAGTTTTGTTTAAATCCTATCATCAAAATTGCAAAGCCTGATGATACGTTTTTTTGGTCTAATTCTGCTTCTATTATACAATCTACTGTTGATGTAAATTTTAAATCCCAATATGGTGAATTATCGTAGTCTTTATTAGTAAATAATAGGTTTCGTTCTTTGTCGTAAACTGAGAATAACAGGTTGCCTTCGGTTGTTCCGCTACAGCCTATTATACGGTATGTGCTACCTCCGTAAAATGTTGTATGAAACTCTGCTATTTCGTCGCCGTTTAATAACGATTTGTATTGTTGTCCGTCGGATATATATGGTGGTACCATATATTTTGTACAGAGTTTTAAAATTTCTTCGCTTTGTGCTTGGGCTTTATTAATAAAGAATAATGGAAGCACTATTACTATTAATATATAAATTATTTTTTTCATACTTATATAATTATTTAATCTACAATTGATTGACGAATTTTTCTTACTTTATCTCTAATTATTTTAAGTTGTTCATCGGTAACTATAACGTCTGATTTACTTTTAATGATAGTTAATTTTTTTTCGGGGTGTACTTCGGGTTCTTCGTATGTATATGTTAGGTCTATTGCATCAAAATCGTAAGCTAAATCTACAAGAGATTCTATTAAATTTTTATAATCGTCTGATTTGTTATAGTATGGCGATAATATTTTTATTATGTTATCTAACGGGTGTTTTTGTTCTGCTATTCGTTTAATTAATTGTTTGTCGTTATTTTCGGCATTCATTTCAACTAAAAAATACAGGCTTTCTATCCAACCTCCTGTAAGAACAAGTTCGCCTATACTCTCGCGTTTATTGTCTTCGAGATATTTATCTACTTTTCGGTATGAGTTTGTTATTATAAACATTAGCGAGTCTTTGTTTCCCGAGTTCATATTGCGTTCTACACTTTCGATGGTTTTTTTATCGAATGCACTTGATATGTTTAGTTCTTGTGTAATAATTTTTATTACTCCAAAGTATTTACTTGCATCTTTTATTTGGTTATAAATATTTAGGTATCCTAAATCGGCTCCATAAACTCCAAGGTTTAGTCCTTTTTTAAAATTACTTGCGTAATTTCCTGATTTATTTGTAGGGTTTAATACGTCGGGATTATAATCTATTTTTGATTTTTTTAGTAAAAATCCTATCTCGTATGGAGATGGTATACTAAATAGTGTATTATTATATTGCACTATTGTTGTTGCGTTTGAATCAACATCTACTTCTAAATTTTCTTCGATTTGATCTTCCGACTTTTGTTCGCTATTA
>JALSQC010000122.1 GCA_026985625.1 Bacteroidales bacterium
GTTCCCCATGCCCCACAATGAATTTCTACATTTTTAAAAAAATCTGAACCTGCCCAAGGAACAGAATCAAAAGGAGATGTGCCATCTAATAATTTACGATAATTTTCACCGGCAGTATAATACTTCATAGGGTCAAGATTCCAAAGATGCCAACTGATATAATCGGGTTTCACTTGGTGATAATAAAGAGATTTCAATAAATGGGTAGCTTTATTATTTACATCACCGTCTATCACAAACACTGTTGGCACAAGAAAGCCGGGTCCCCCTATTTTTTTATTCGGGAAATGGTGTTTTAAAGTATCCAAAGCTTTGGTAAAAACCATATAAATTCGGGATCGGAACGTTCAAAAAACACACCATTAGGCCATTCTGTCCAAACATCAAGATAATCGAGTTGATTAGTTAAACCTTCGAAATTATCGTAATGTTCCACAACGGGTATTGTTGCTTGTATCCAATTATTTTCGGCTACTGTGTCTTGCGGTCCGGCAAAAACATGATGTTGATACGATAAGGCACTTTGCCCTTCGCCTCCAAGTCTAAAATAGGCTTTGAATCCCCCATTGACATATGCTCTGAATAATGTATCGCTTGCAGCAAAATGTATATTTCCGAGATTATTAGGGTCACAATACCAAGAAGGAACATTGTTGGAAGTTGTATCGCATTTAAATAATAATTCCATATCCAGTTTATCGTCGTAATTATCGTTATTACGAATTGATGTAACGCCAATATCTTGCAACTGAGGGGTAATATCAGGTAAAGGCGATAATGACGGTGGCGGTAATGGTCCCGAAATTACACCGAGCAAGTCCATAATCAATGTATCATCTGTCGGTTGACTTACTACAATGTTATACGACTGTGCATGAACAACAATAGAAAATAGTAATAAAATTAAAGTTTTAGTAATTTTTTCCATAATTTCTTGAATTAAAACTAATAAATAAAATATGTTATTTAGACATCAATTCTATTAAAAGGTTTAATTACATTACAAAAAAAAATTCAATAAAAAACTTATAATCAAATTTATAAATTAACAATTATTGTTTTAAAGTTAAAAAATATAAAACATCGAGTTAAAAAGTTTTAAAAGTATTGACAAAATATAGTTTGCAATTTATTTTTGTATAAAAAACATTGTATAACTATAAAAATTTGTTATTATGAGAAAGTTACAACTATTAATAATGATTTTATCATCAATTATGTTTACAACAAATATTTTTGCTCAATCAAATAATAAAACAAAAACCAATAAACCTAAAGTTGATATAAAAGTAAAAATTAAACGCGACGAAAACGGTAATATCATAGCATATGATTCTACTTACACCGAAACATATTCGTCGTCAAATGTAAAAAACATTAACGTTGACTCGCTAATGGCTGAGTTTAATCGAAAATTTGAAAATATCTCAGGTTTTAATAATAATTGTTTCTCGGGCTTTGCCGATATACAAAAACAAATACAGAGTTTGTCAGCTATGCCTAATTTTTTTCCTGACGATTCTCTTATGTTAGAATTTCCTAAAATACCTGACTTTAGCGAATTTGATAACTTTTTTGACAACAATAAATCTGATAATATAATTACTCCCGAATCAAAGCAACAACAAAATAAACCTGCAAAAAAAACAAAACCAAAATTAAATCCTGTTAACACTTATCAGTTTTAATAATAAAACAAATAAGTTTAATTACTTTACTGACTTTTTGTCGTTAATACTCAATTACAATAAAGACAAAAAGTCAGTTTTATTTTATATACTTGACATTTTTTCTTAAAAATACCAATGGCACATAAATTGAAATTGCAAGTAACGAATTAATAAAAAAATATGTTTAACTTAAAAATATAGGAGGGCAAAAAAATGACACTAATTAAAAGAAATCAAAACCAAACACCAACTTTATCATCGGTATTTGATGAATTTTTTAACAATGGTTTTTTTAACAAAGATTTTACCGATGCAACAATGCCGGCTGTAAATATTAAAGAATTAGAAAAATCTTACGAATTAGAATTTGCAGTTCCCGGTTTAGACAAAAAAGATTTTAACATAGACTTAAACCACAACGTATTAACGGTTTCTTACGAAAAGAAAAACGAGGATAAAGAACAAGAAGACAATTACACACGTCGCGAATATTCTTACGAAAGTTTCCAACGTTCGTTTACCCTACCCGAAGGCAAAGTAAATTACGATAAAATTAAAGCAAATTACAAAAACGGAATATTAAAAATTGAATTACCAAAACGCGACGAGGTAATTACAAAAGCTAACAAAAAAATATCAATTAATTAATTATCTTAAATTTTACAAGAAACAAGGAGATTACAAAAGTAGTCTCCTTTTTTATTTTCCCCAAGTTTCGGGATTTTGTCGCCATTGTTTTAAATCAGGCAAAAAATCCTCCGAAATATAATTTATTTCCAGAGCCTTAGATATCAGCTCGTTATAGTTAGTTAGAGTTGTTAACTCGCAATTATTTAATTTAAAGCTATTTTCGGCTTGTTTAAATCCATAAGTAAAAATAGCAAGCATACCAAGCACATTTAATTTTGCACTACGCAAAGCATCAACAGCTTTTAAGCTACTACCTCCTGTTGATACCAAATCCTCGATAACAACAACTTTTTGATTTTCGTTAAAAAAGCCTTCGATTCGATTTTGTAATCCATGTCCTTTAGACGACGAACGCACATAAATAAAAGGTAGATTTAAAACCTCGGCAACTAATACCCCAACAGCTATTGCTCCTGTTGCAACTCCTGCAATAATTTCAACATCGGCATATTTTTGTTTAATAATATCGGCAAAGCTATTTGCTATTAATTTTCGAACTTCTGGATACGATAAAGTCTTACGATTATCGCAATATATTGGCGACTTCCAACCCGATGCCCAAGTAAAAGGATTTGCAGGTTGTAATTTAATTGCTTTTATTTGTAATAATTTTTCTAATATTAACGAACTATAATTTTTCATAATTATGAATATTTATATAAATAACAATAAATTAAAATTAACAGATAAATTATCCGATACAAAAATAATTAAATACCAAGATTTTAATCAATTAAAACAAATTATTTCTGATTTAGAAAATAACAAACTGCAGGATTTTACTCTATTCTCAAATAATATCGAGAATATTTTTAACGATTTATTAAAAATATACACTAAAATTGATTCTGCCGGAGGAATAGTTCGTAACAGTAAAAAAGAAATTTTAATAATAGAACGATTAAACAAATACGATTTGCCTAAAGGCAAAATAGAGCAAAACGAAAACAAAAAAGATACAGCTATAAGGGAAGTCAAAGAAGAAACAGGTTTGCTAAATGTTGAATTGCTTAATCATTTTGAGGATACTTTTCATACGTATGAACTTAACGGAAAAAAAATACTAAAACAGACATATTGGTATTTAATGAAAGCTCCTTTTAATCAAAAACTAACTCCACAAACCATAGAGGATATTACAAATGTTAGTTGGGTTAAATTATCGGATTTAAACAAAATATTTAAAAACACATATCCATCTATTAAAATATTATTATCTAATTATTTTAGATATGTTACAATAAAAAGAATTTAATTTTTTTACTAATTTTTAATTAAAAAAAATTTATATT
>JALSQC010000123.1 GCA_026985625.1 Bacteroidales bacterium
GATTATTCTAATATTTCAGCAATAGATACAACACAAGCTTTTGTGCGTGATATTAATTTATATTCCGATATTGCTACGGAATTTCCTTCAGCAACACATGTGTTTTTTTCTCAAGACATTAATCACGATACATCGGCTCAATTTATTTTTGTTGATACAGTAGGATTACATGTAGTTGGAGATTATAATTTTACTGCAGATACATTTGGGTATTATAATACTCAAATGTTATTAATTCCGTCAAAAATGTTTTATAATAGAACTAATCAACAGAATGTAGTTATTACTTATTTTATTAATGATTATTACAATCCTATAAAAATAAAACGATACTTTAGTGTAGTACAAGAAGCTACAGGATATGGAAATTTAAATTTACCGTATCATAATTTTAACAATAATGATGTTTTATTGGTAACTGAGCAAATTAATATTACAGATTCTATATTTAACTACGATCTTGGTTCATATATTTTTAATAATTATACTAACAATAGCAACACAAATTATATTTTTTTAAGAAACAATAAATACGGTAGTCGAAGGCTTTTTCAAATAAATACTTCGTCAAATCAAACAACAGCATGGTACTCTTTACCTGTTGAAACAGGAAATATTAGCGGAAAAGTATTTAATAATACAGGAAACACAGTATCTGCAGGTATTGCATTTTTGTTCCGTTTAGGTTCAAATTTTAATAAAGATGATGTTCTTGCATTTTCAAATATCGATGTAAACGGTAATTATAGTTTTGATTCTATCCCCTACGGTAAATATTTAATAGGAGTTCGTCCTAATATAAATATAAATCCACAAGCAATTTTTACGTTTTATGGCGATACAGCCCGTTGGACAGGAGCCGAGATTCTTAATTTTACTCAAGACACATCAAATATAAATATAACTTTTAAACATCGTCCTATTAATACAGGAAACGGTCATGCACACGGTAGTTTATTAGAAAATTGGAATTTTGGCACAAAATCAACCTTAGCTGCAGGCGAGCCTGTACCCGGAGCCGAGATTATTATAGAACAAGAACCAACCGACGACCCTGTTGCATATTCAACTACCGACGATAATGGCGAGTTTTCGATTCCCGATTTACCCGCAGGAGATTATACAATTTTTACAAATGTTCCGGGCATACCAATGCATAATACATATAATTTTACAATAACAAATTCAGAATCGTATCAAAATTTAGACTTTGTAATGACACAAGACTCAATATATACATCGGGAAGTCAAGCTAAAATTAACAATAATTTATCGAACAACTCAATTCTTAAAGTTTTTCCTAATCCAACATCAAATAAACTTATAATAAACTTTAATGTTGATAAAAAATCGGTAATATCTTTAAATATTATTGATATAAACGGTAAAATTGTTAAACAAATCGAAAACAATAAAACAATAAATAATAGTTCGCAATATTTTGTTTTAAACCTTAACGATTATAATTTAAACAAAGGAACTTATTTTGTTAAGTTAAATATTAATAATAAGATTATTACAAAAAAAATAATAAAAAATTAAATTATTTATTGATATATTAAATATTAATTTTATTTTTATCAACAAATAGTTTTATTATTAACCTTAAAGCTATCTAACAAAAATTAAAAATGTTATATAGCTTTTTTTAATCAAATTTTTATGAAAAAAATATTTTTTATTATTTTAATTGCATTAGGATTGTTTGCTTGCACAAGCAATAACACTACAAACGACGAAAAAACAAACGATGCCGATTCAACAAAAGTTGACACAACTATTAATGCTGTTAACGAAAATGCCGATATTCCTGTAATAGCACTTTCAGACTTTGAGAAACAAGCCGGAAATTATGTTGATAAAAAAATTGAGATATCGGGTTTGGTTGATCACGTTTGCAAACACGGAGGCAAAAAAATACTTTTAGTAAACGACAGCTCAGATGTTCATGTTGAATCTGATAGCCGTTTTGAAGATACATTAGTTGGAAAAAACGTATCGCTTATAGGTATTGTAACCGAGTTTAAAGTTGACGAAGCATATTGTCAAAAAATGGAAAACGAAGACCTTAACGAGCATAGCGAAGGAAAAGACAAAGAAGAAATGAAAGAACGAAAAGCACAAATGCTAAAATTTTATAGAGACTCTATGAAAAATGCAGGAGTCGATCACTTATCATTTTACTCTTTAAAATTTGTTTCGTTTAAATAAGATACAAATTAAAATATGAAATTTATAAGAAAATGGAGCCGGATATTACATCGTGATATCGGCTTTTTTTTTGTAGGAGCATCAATTATTTATGGTTTATCAGGTATAGCATTAAACCATATTAAAGATTGGAATCCTAATTATTCGGTTAATCAAAAAAAATTTAAAACATTAGAAAATCTTGATAAAAAAAACATATCAAAACAAAAAATATTAAATCTATTAAAAAGTCAAAATATATCCAAAAAATTTAATAACTACTATTACCCTGACAAAAACACAATAAAAATATTTCTCGACGGCGGCTCATCTGTTATAATAAACACACAAACAGGCGAAGGAAGAGCCGAGATAATATCAAAACGATTAATATTTTATAACGTAAACTTTTTGCACTATAATCCGCAAAAATGGTGGACTATATTCTCCGACGCTTTTGCTATAGCACTAATATTTTTAGCAATATCGTCGCTTTTTATGATAAAAGGCAAAAAAGGAGTTTGGGGAATAGGAGGAATTTATGTAATTTTAGGAATTATTATTCCAATATTATTTTTAATATTTTTACAATAAAAATTAAAATAAAAAATGCAACAATATTTAGATTTACTCGACAAAGTATTAACTACAGGCATAAAAAAACAAGATAGAACAGGAACAGGAACAATATCAGTTTTTGGACACCAAATGCGATTCGACATTAGTAAAGGATTTCCTCTGCTTACAACAAAAAAATTACATCTAAAATCAATAATTCACGAACTAATTTGGTTTTTGGCAGGCGACACAAATGTAAAATACCTGCAAGATAACGGTGTGCGAATATGGAACGAATGGGCAGACAAAAATGGAGACTTAGGACATATATATGGATATCAATGGCGTTCGTGGCCTAATGCCAACGGAAAACATATAGACCAAATATCAAAAGTTATAGAATCTATTAAAAACAACCCTAACTCAAGACGGCATATTGTTAGTGCTTGGAATGTTAGTGAACTCGATAAAATGGCACTTCCCCCCTGCCACATACTATTTCAGTTTTATGTTGCAAACGGAAAACTATCTTGTCAACTTTATCAACGTAGTGCCGATATATTTTTAGGCGTCCCTTTTAATATAGCATCTTATGCAATTTTACTTAAAATGATGGCACAAGTTACAAACTTACAGCCCGGTGAATTTATACACACACTTGGAGATGCACACATTTACCTTAACCATATAGACCAAGTTAAATTACAACTTACACGCAAACCAAAACCATTACCCGAATTAAAACTAAACCCCGATATTAAAAATATTTTTGATTTTAAATATAATGATATAGAACTAATAAATTACGATGCACACCCTCATATTAAAGGTAGTATATCGGTTTAAAATTTTAATAAAATGAAAAATATATCTATAATTGTAGCAATAGCAAAAAATA
>JALSQC010000124.1 GCA_026985625.1 Bacteroidales bacterium
TTTGTTCATATTTTTTTATTTTTTAATTGTTTCACGTGGAACTATCGTCCCAAATAAACGAGTAATATATTTATATCAGATGGCGAAACCCCACTTATACGAGATGCTTGAGCAATATTATCGGGCTTAATTTTATTTAGCTTTTGTCTTGCTTCAATTGATATTGAATTAAATTTATCGTAATTTTTAATAGATTTTAAACTTATATTTTCTAATCGTTTAATTTTTTCGGCAACAAGTTTTTCGCGATTTATATATCCCGAATATTTTATTTCTATATCTACACCCTCGAATATTTCGTTTTTAAAATTTTTAATTTCGTTATAAATATCTTTTAATTTATTGTCAATATTTATTAAATCGAAAATATTAATATGTGGACGTAATAAAATATCGTATATTTTTACCGATTGTTTTAATTCCGAAGAATTTAATTTTTTTAATAAAGGATTAATTATTTTTGCTTTTATAGATGTTTTTTTGCAATAATTATAAACTTTATCAAAATATTCTTTTTTGTATTTATATTGATTATATCTGTTTTGTTTAACTATTCCTATTTCGTAACCCTTTTGTGTAAGTCTAAAATCGGCATTATCTTGTCGCAATAAAATTCGGTATTCGGCTCTTGATGTAAACATTCTGTAAGGTTCGTTAACACCTTTTGTAATTAAATCATCAATTAAAACACCTATGTATGCTTCGTTACGTTTTAGAACAAAATTTTTTTTATTGTTTACTTTTAAATTTGCATTTATACCTGCAATTAAACCTTGTGCTGCAGCTTCTTCGTATCCTGTTGTTCCGTTAATTTGTCCTGCAAAATAAAGATTATTTATAAGTTTTGTTTCTAACGTATTTTTTAATTGTGTGGGATCAAAATAATCATATTCGATTGCATATCCGGGACGAAAAATTTTAACATTTTCAAGTCCTTTTATTTTTTTCATTCCTTTTAATTGTATGTCCCATTCTAATGACGATGAGTAACCGTTAATATAGTATTCGTTTGTATTTAATCCTTCGGGTTCAAGAAAAAGTTGATGTTGATTTTTATCGGCAAAGGTAACAAGTTTATCTTCTATACTTGGACAATATCTTGGTCCTATACTTTGTATTGTTCCGTTAAATAGAGGCGAATCGTTAAACCCCGTTTTTAGTGTATTATGAACATTTTGATTTGTATAAGTTATATAACAAGATTTTTGATTTTTAACGGCTTTGGTTTCTTTTAAAAACGAAAATTTTTCGGGTTTTTCGTCTCCTTTTTGTTCGGTTAAAATTTTAAAATTAATACTGCGACCATCTAGGCGTGCAGATGTTCCCGTTTTCATTCGCCCAACGTTAAATCCTAATTTTTTAATTTGGTCCGAAAGATTTTTTGATTCGGGCTCTGATACTCTTCCTCCTTTAATTTTTCCGCGACCTACATGTATTAGCCCGTTTAAAAATGTTCCGTTTGTAAGTATTACTGTTTTTGAGAAAATTTTTATACCTATTACGGTTTTTACACCTATTACGGTTTTATTATCAATAATTAACTCGGATACGGTATCTTGCCATAAGTCAAGATTATTAATATTTTCTAAAATCTTTCTCCACTCAATAGAAAACTGCATGCGATCGCATTGAGCTCTTGGACTCCACATAGCGGGTCCTTTTGATTTATTAAGCATTCTAAATTGAATAGTAGTTTTATCGGTTACAATTGCAGAATAACCACCAAGAGCATCTATCTCTCTAACAATTTGACCTTTAGCAACTCCACCTATTGCAGGATTGCATGACATTTGTCCAAATTTAGTCATATCCATTGTTATTAAAAGTGTTTTTGAGCCCATATTGGCAGCAGCAGCAGCTGCCTCGTTTCCGGCATGCCCACCTCCAACAACAATAACATCGTATTTTGGTAACATATATATTTTTTTTGCAAAGATACTGTATTTTAGTAATTTTAATAAATTTATTATTTAGAATATGTTTTTTACAAAATTTTAAAAATTATTAATTAATTTATAGTTATATTTATCATATTTGTAAAAAATACCATTAATGAAAGACTTAAACACAAATTTATTATCGATAGTTGTTTCTGTTTATAACGAAGAAAAAAATTTATTAGCATTTTTTAACGAGTTATTATTAAAAACAGAAAAAATAAATACCGAAATTATTTTTGTTAACGATGGGAGTTATGATAATAGTTTAAAAGTTTTAATAGAAATCAAAAATAAATATAACAATATTAAAATAATTAATTTAAGTCGTAATTTTGGGCACGAAGCAGCAATGCTTGCCGGTATAGATAATTCAAACGCCGAATATATTTTGTGTTTAGATGCCGATTTGCAACATCCTCCCGAAATAATTCCCAAGATGTTAGATAAAGCACAAAAAGGTGCCGATATAGTTTTTGCAAAGCGGAAAAAACGCGAGGACGGTGGTTTTATTAAAAATTTATTATCAAAGATATTTTATAAAATAATTAATAAAATGTCTCCCGTAAGATTTGAACCTGATGCAAGGATTTTTTCTTAATATCAAAAAGAATACAAACCATACTTATAAACGAGTTTAGAGAAAGAAATCGTTTTTTGCGTGGATTTATACAAAGTATAGGTTTTAAAACTGCTATTGTTGATTTTATTGCAACAAAAAGATTTGCCGGAGAAAGTAATTATAGCTTGTTAAGCTTAATGAAATTATCTATTAGTGCAATTGTTTCGTTTTCGAAACAACCATTATATTTTGGCTTGTATTTTGGGGTTATTTTTGCAGTTTTTTCGTTTATAATAGGTGTTTATTCAATAATAATGAAATTTATAGGAACAACACCTCCCGGTTATACAACTCTTGTTGTTATTATTAGTTTTTTGTTCTCAATTTTATTTTTTCTTATAGGAATTATTGGTTTGTATATTGGTTTTTTATTCGAAGAACAAAAAAAACGTCCAATATATATTATCGATAGAATCATTTAATAATTATTTTTTCTTATACAACATTAGCTCAAGGCAACTTGTTAAATATTAAAAAAAATCAGATGTAAAATCTAAAGGCAATAAATCTGTAACCTTATTTATAATTTGTATTTTTTTTTCGCCAAAAAGAATAACTTTTATAGGTTTTTTAAAACGCATTTCGGTTTCGAGCATAACTTGTCGGCAAGCTCCACAAGGAGGAACAGGAATAGAGTTAAACTTATTATTATTTTTTGCAACAATTGCTATTGATTTAACAGCAATATTCGGAAATTTTGAGTTTGCATAAAAAAGAGCAACTCTTTCGGCACATAAACCCGATGGGTAAGCTGCATTTTCTTGATTATTTCCTGTAATAATTTCTCCGTTTTCTAATAAAACAGCAGCTCCAACACTAAAATTTGAGTAAGGAGAATATGCAGTATCGGTTGCTATTTTTGCCGAATTAATTAAAGCTTTATCTTCTTGATTTAATTCTTTAATTGAATTATATTCGACTATTTTAATTTTAATTTCTTTAATCGGCATAAAAAAAATATTTTTTTCAAATATACATTAAAAAGATAATGTTTGTAATTATTTAAAAAAATAATTAAAATTGATAGTAAAAAATAATTAAAATAAATATTTTTACATATTAAAAATAAAAAAACAATTTAAAACAA
>JALSQC010000125.1 GCA_026985625.1 Bacteroidales bacterium
AGAACCTGTTGGCTATTTGGAAATGGTTTATATGTTAAATCGCTGTAAATTAGTTATGACCGACAGCGGTGGTTTGCAAAAAGAAGCGTTTTTCTTTTCAAAACCTTGTATAACAATGCGTGATGAAACCGAGTGGGTAGAATTAATTGAAAATAATTTTAACGTATTGGTTGGTGCCGATAAAACAAAAATTATTAGCACTTTTAAAGAACATAAGTTTAATACAAACTTTAGTGTAGATTTGTATGGTAAAGGAACTACAGCAAAAAGAATTATTAACGAACTTTTAAATTATTAATATTAGTGAACATATTTTTAATAAATCATTACGCAGGCTCGCCCAAAATGGGAATGGAATATCGTCCTTATTATCTTGCAAAAGAATGGATTGAGTTAGGTCATAATGTTACAATTCTTGTTGCTACGCATTCGCATATTCGTCAATATAACCCTGAAATAGAAACAGATATAAAAGAAGAGGTTGTTGATGGAATTACATATATCTGGGTAAAAACACCAAAATATGAAGGAAACGGCCTTGGGCGAATTAAAAATATGTTCGCATTTATAAAAAAAACACTATATAAAGCATCTTATTTTTCCGATAAATATAAACCGGATGTAGTTATTGCATCGTCAACATACCCAAGCGATAATTATGTAGCAAAAAAAATATCAAAATTATCAGGGGCTAAATTTATTTACGAGGTTCACGACCTTTGGCCATTATCACCTATGGAGCTAGGTGGTATGAGCAAATATCATCCGTTTATTGTGGCAATGCAACATGCCGAGAATTTTGCATACCGAAAAGCCGATGCTGTAATTTCTATGTTGCCAAAAACACAAGAGCATATGCAAAGTCATGGTCTTGATTTAAATAAATGGCATTATATACCTAACGGAATTATTCTTGATGAATGGAGAAATAAAAAAGAGTTAAATTCAGATATAAAAACTAAAATTGTAGAAATACAATCAAAATTCGATAAAATTGTTGCTTATACAGGAACATTAGGCTTGGCTAATGCTTTAGATTCATTAATTTTATCAGCAAAAAAAATACAAAATATTGCATTTGTTCTTGTAGGTAAAGGTCCCGAAAAAGAAAATTTACAAAATATTATTAAAGAAAATTCATTAAAAAATGTATTTATTCTGGACAGCATAAATAAACAAGAAATACCTTCGTTATTGGAAATGTTTGATTTTCTTTATATTGGGTTACAATATCAACCATTATTTAATTTTGGCATATCGCCAAATAAACTTATTGATTATATGATGGCTTCAAAACCAATAATCCAAGCTATTAAAGCAGGTAATAATGTTGTTAAAGAAGTTGGATGCGGTATTGATATTGAACCCGAAAACCCAAAAGCAATAGCCGATGCAATAAATAAATTATTAAATTTGCCCAAAGAAGAACTCGAACAAATGGGCAAAAACGGACATAATTTTGTTTTAAAAAATCACGACTATAAAATACTTGCCAAAAAATTTATTAAAATAATAGAAAACTTATGATACCATTTTCGCCACCACATATAAAACAAGAAGCAATTAATGAGGTTATAGATACTTTAAAATCAGGCTGGATTACTACCGGACCAAAAACTAAACTTTTTGAACAAAAAATAACTGAATATTGTGGTAATAAAAAAACTCTTTGTGTAAACTCAGCTACTTTTGGTTTAGAAATAATTTTGCGTTGGTTTGGAATAGGAAAAGGCGACGAAGTAATTATACCTGCTTACACCTACACAGCTACAGCAAATACTGTTATGCACACAGATGCAACACCGGTTATGGTTGATACTAATGCCGATGATTTTAATATTAGTATAAATGCAATTAAAAATGCAATAACCAAAAAAACAAAAGTTATTATTCCTGTTGATATTGCAGGTTTGCCTGCTGATTACGATGCTATTAATAATATAGTAAAGCAGAATAAACTTTTTAAACCAAATAATAAAATTCAAGAAAAACTTGGGCGAATTTTAGTTTTAAGCGATGCAGCTCATTCATTTGGTGCTGAATATAAAGGCAAAAAAACAGGTGCGTTAACCGATATTTCTGTTTTTTCGTTTCATGCGGTAAAAAATTTAACAACAGCCGAAGGCGGGGCAATAGCGTTTAATTTACCTGATGTTTTTGATGTTGAGAATATCTATAAAGAAATAAATACCTCAAGTTTACACGGACAAACAAAAGATGCTCTTGCAAAAACAAAAGTTGGAGCTTGGCGTTACGATGTTATTGAACCCGGTTATAAAGGCAATATGACCGATATTCAGGCATCTCTTGGACTTATTGCTTTAAAATATTACGAAAAAGATAATCTTCCTCGTCGAAAACAAATAATGGAAATGTATCAAAATGCTTTTTCTGAGTATGAATGGGCTCAAACACCTATAATTACAGATGAAAATAGACAAACATCGTATCATTTATATACACTTAGAATAAAAAATATTTCGGAAGCTAAACGAGACGAAATTATTCAAAGAATTTTTGACAATGGAGTGTCAGTAAATGTTCATTTTCAGCCATTACCTATGTTAACTGCCTATAAAAATTTAGGCTATAATATAAATGATTATCCTATAGCTTACGATAATTATTCGCGAGAAATTTCCTTACCGGTATATCAAGATTTAACAAACAAACAAGTTGAACAAGTTATTAATGCAGTAATACAATCGGTAAAATGATAAGGTTTTTCGATATAATTTTTTCATTATTAGGGTTAATAATTTTATTTCCTTTTTTGCTTATACTTTCAGTAGCAATAGTTATAGAAAGTAAAGGTGGCGTGTTTTATAAGCAAACTCGTGTTGGCAAAAACGGAATAGATTTTAAACTATATAAATTTAGGTCGATGACAGTTGGAGCTGATAAAAAAGGATTATTGACTATTAGTGAGACTGATAGCAGAATAACAAAAGTTGGAAAGTTTATTCGTAAATATAAGTTAGATGAATTTGCTCAATTACTAAACGTATTAAAAGGCGATATGAGTTTAGTAGGACCCCGTCCCGAGGTAAGAAAATATGTTGATATGTATAATAATGAGCAAAAAAAAGTATTAAGCATAAAACCCGGTATTACCGATTATGCATCAATAGAATATAAAGATGAAAATAAAATATTAGCAAAATCAAATAATCCTGAAAAAACATATATTGAAGAAGTTATGCCACATAAACTACAATTAAATATAAAGTTTATTAATGATAAAACAGTAGTAAATTACTTTAAGATAATTTTTCTTACTATTGCTAAAATTTTTGTTTAACACTATTTTTTAAATAACTTATGAAAGAAAAAATATTTTTATCGTCTCCACACATGGGAGGAACAGAAATGAAATTTGTTAACGAAGCTTATAAAGATAACTGGATTGTTCCATTAGGACCTAATGTTGACGGATTTGAACAAGACTTGCAAAATTATCTAAACATAAAAAGCGTAGCGGCTTTAAGCTCGGGAACTGCCGCAATACATTTATCATTAATACTATTAGGCGTTAACCACGGTGACGAGGTTATTGCATCAAGTTTTACATTCTCGGCAACAGTAAATCCAATAACATACCTTGGAGCAACACCTGTTTTAGTCGATAG
>JALSQC010000126.1 GCA_026985625.1 Bacteroidales bacterium
AGATTACGACCCTAGTCCGTATCTTGCCGACTCGCATTGGAGAATTATAGCATGGGACGATGGAACAACCGAGCCGGGCTCAAGTGGCTCGCCATTATTTAATCAAGACCACCATATAATAGGACAGTTACACGGAGGATATGCATCTTGTTCGAGTAATACATCTGATTATTACGGAAAATTCTCTATGTCGTGGGATTATAGTACCGATTCAACAGCCCAATTGGCTTATTGGTTAGACCCATTGAATACAGGAGATAGTATTCTCGATGGTTTAGATATAAATACTTTTAGTCCGCCATATATTAGATTTGGAGCAAATACCGAAAACTCGTGTACCGGCGAAATATCGTTTACAGATTCAACATTGGGTAATCCTACGTCTTGGCTTTGGGATTTTGGCGATGGAACAACATCAACACAACAAAATCCTACACATTTTTATACATCAAGCGGAACATATTCTGTAATCTTGTCGGCAACAAACAATATAGGAACATCAACCGATACAGCAGTAAATTATATAACTGTTAATTTGCCGTCTAATCCTGTAATATCTCAAAATACTACAATTTGTGTTAACGACTCTGTTTTACTTACGGCATTGTCGTCGGGAGAAAACTATTGGTTCGATAATCAATATTACGGAAATTTATTAAATATAGGAGATACGTTTCAAACATCTGTAATTAACAGCGATACAGTGTTTTATGTAGAAAATCGTGTTGTGCCTGCTCCTGTTTACGGAGGAAAACAAGATACCGTAGGAGGAGGACTTTTTTATAATAATGCACTTCAATTAGGATTATATTTTGATTGTTATTACGATATTATATTAAAATCGGTAAAAGTATATGCTGCAGATTCCGGAAATAGAGAAATTTTAATAAAAGATAGTAACAACGATACGGTTAATTACGGTATTTTTAATATTCCGCAAGGCGAGAGCCGTGTTTATTTAAATTGGACTATTCCGTCGGGAATAAATTATATTATTTATGGACCCGAGAATCCTAATTTGTATCGTAACAGCGGAGGATTATCGTATCCTTATAATATAAGTAATTTGGTAAAAATTACACATTCAAATGTAACTAATTCTACATCTTA
Source organism: Bacteroidales bacterium (assembly GCA_026985625.1). GTDB lineage: Bacteria > Bacteroidota > Bacteroidia > Bacteroidales > JAFGXI01 > JALSQC01. The sequence continues at coordinate 1,111 of JALSQC010000126.1, forward strand.
TTACTATTATTTTTACGATTGGGAGGTTATTGGTCCCGATTGTATAAGTGCCCGGGTTCCGTTATATGTTTTTGTAAACGATACAACAAATGCCGATTTTACATATTCTATTAATAACGATACGGTTTATTTTACACCTTACGATACTTTGGCAAGTTCGTATTTGTGGGATTTTGGCGATGGTAATACCGATACGCTAATGAGTCCAAAACACAATTATACAAATTACGGAAATTATCAGGTTAGCTTAATTATTTCGAATTCGTGTGGAATTGATACTGTTACAAAACAAATAATAGTAAGTGATATAAGTAATAATAGTAATAGTGATATTTTAATTTATCCTAATCCGTCAAATAATTATTTGCAAATAAAAAGCAGTACACAAATAAATAATATACAAGTTTATGATATATACGGTAAGAAAATAACTAATTTTACTATTAGTGATACAGATAAAATAAATAAGAATCTTAATGTTTCGGATTTAATAAAAGGAGTTTATTTTATAAAAATACAAACCGACAAAGGTAATTTAATAAGTAAGTTTGTTAAGAATTAAAAAAAACTCAAGCACAAAAAGTGCTTGAGTTTTTTAATAAAGTTTATTTTTTAAGATTTGAATATTATATTTTTATCGTCGGCATCTACAATAATTGTTTTATCGTTAGACACTTTTCCTGCAAGTATATTTCGCGACAGATCGTTTAAAATATAAGTTTGTATAGCTCTTTTTAAAGGTCTTGCACCATATACAGGGTCGAACCCTATTTTTGTAATTAAATCAATAGCCTTATCGGTAACATCTATACTGATATTATTTTTTTCGAGTTTTTGTTTAACAATGTTTAGTTGTAGTTCAACAATTTGTTTTATCTCGATTATACTTAAAGGATAAAACATTATAATATCGTCAATTCTGTTTAAAAATTCGGGTCTTATTGATTTTTTTAATAGCTCGAAAACTTTTTTTTGAGTTTTGTTTATTATTTCGTTTCTATTTTTATCGTTAATATTTAAAGTTTCTTCTTGTATAATATGCGACCCTATGTTTGAAGTCATTATTATAATTGTATTTTTAAAGTTTACTATTCGTCCTTTGTTATCGGTTAAACGTCCATCGTCTAAAACTTGCAAAAGTATATTAAAAACATCGGGGTGGGCTTTTTCTATTTCGTCGAGTAGTATTACCGAATATGGTTTGCGTCTTACAGCTTCGGTAAGTTGTCCTCCCTCGTCGTATCCTACATATCCGGGAGGAGCACCTATTAATCTTGATACAGAGTGTCGTTCTTGATATTCTGACATATCTATACGTGTAAGCATATTTTCGTCGTTAAACAGAAATTCGGCTAAAGCTTTTGCAAGTTCGGTTTTACCTACACCTGTTGTTCCTAAAAATATAAACGAGCCAATAGGTTTTTTTTCGTCTTGCAGTCCTGCACGCGAACGTCTAACAGCATCTGATATTGCACTAATTGCTTGTTCTTGTCCTATTACACGTTTGTGTAGTTCTTTTTCGAGATTTAAAAGTTTTTCGCGTTCGCTTTGCAACATTCGTCTTACGGGAATACCTGTCCATCGCGATATAACCTCGGCTATATCTTCGGTATCGACTTCTTCCTTAATTAAAGGATTATCTTTTTGCGACTCGTTAAGTTTAACTTTTAATTGTTCTATTTCTTGTTCTATTTCTTTAATTTTTCCGTATTTTATTTCGGCAACCTTTCCATAATCGCCTTCGCGTTCGGCAATTTCGGCTTTAGTTTTATATTCCTCTATTTTAGCTTTATTATTTTGTATTTTGGTTATTAAATCTTTTTCGGTTTTCCATTTTGCTTTTAATATATTAACATCTTGAGACAGATTTTCTATTTTTTTAGATAATTCGTTAATTTTAATTTTATCTTTTTCGCGTTTTATAGCTTCGCGTTCTATTTCGAGTTGTTTTATTTGTTTATTTAGTTCGTCGATTTCTTCGGGAACAGAATTTAGTTCCATTTTAAGTTTCGATGCAGCCTCGTCTATTAAATCAATAGCTTTATCGGGTAGTCTGCGGTCTGATATATAACGTTGCGATAACTCTACTGCCGATATTACGGCTTCGTCTTTTATTCGCACTTTATGGTGAGCTTCGTATTTTTCTTTAATTCCGCGTAATATTGATATTGCACTTGCGGTATCGGGTTCGTTAATCATTACTGTTTGAAAACGACGTTCAAGAGCTTTGTCTTTTTCGAAATATTTTTGATATTCGTTTAAAGTAGTAGCTCCAATTGCACGTAATTCGCCACGGGCAAGAGCAGGTTTTAGAATATTTGCAGCGTCCATTGCTCCTTCGCCTTTTCCTGCACCTACTATTGTATGTATTTCGTCGATAAACAGAATAATTTCTCCATCAGATTTTATAACCTCTTTTGTAACGGCTTTTAGTCTTTCTTCGAACTCGCCTTTATATTTTGCTCCTGCAACTAAAGCACCCATATCTAATGAGAATATGGTTTTTGTT
>JALSQC010000127.1 GCA_026985625.1 Bacteroidales bacterium
AGTATTAAAGTATTATATAAATTTATACTATTTAGATGTTTTTGTTTTTAACATAAAATAATGGAGTTACACCTGTTTCGGTTTTAAAGACTCTATAAAAAGATGATGTTGATTTAAATCCTGATGCTTTACCAATAGCTTCGAGTGTAAGGTTTTTATTTTTATCGTCAACTAACATTTTTTTTGCTTCTTTAACCCGGTATGAATTTACTAATTTTATAAAAGAGCCATTTGTTTTTATGTTAATAACATTTGAAACATATGTGCGATTAACTCCTAAAATATCTGATAGCTTGTTTAAGGTAAATGTATGGTCGGTATATAGTTTATCTTCCTCCATAAGTTTTATTATCTCGTAAAATATTTTATCGCTGTTTTCTATATTTGAATTAGTTTTTTTAGATTCTTTATCTGTTGGCAGTTCTTGTTTTAGTTTGTTAAGCTCTTCCTCCATTTTAACCGATTGAACACTTTCTTTTACTATCTTTTTATAGCTCATTTGTGTTTTTTTATAAAATATGGCAACAACAATAAGAGCAAGGAGTATTATAAAAATTATTACTATTAAATATTTTATTTTTGAGTTGTATTTATTTAATTCGATTTTTTGCATTTTATTTTTTTCGATTAATTTATCGGTTTCGTTTATAACTTTTAGTTTTGATATGTATTCTATTTTTTTATTTAAAATTATACTGTCGTTATAGTTTTTAAAAAGATTAAGGTATGTTTTTACGCTATCGTATTTGTGTTTTATCAAATAATCTTGGGCTATTATATAAAAAGTATTAGCCATATTGTTAACATTATGGAATTTGGGATTTATATTTAATGCTTTGTATGCGTAATACAGCGACGAATCAATATTGTTTAACTGTTTATACGATTCGGCTACATTTGAACATATAATACCATAAAAAAAATGTGTCGAATCAATTAAGTTAAGTGCTTTTAAGAAAAATTTTACGGCTTTTTTATATTTTTTCTCCCTATAATAAACACCGGCTCTGCCATTAAATATAGTTAAATAAAATATTGTATTTCTATTGTTCCTGTTAAATTTTTCGGCTTTATCATAATATTCAATAGCAGATAAACGATTTGTGTCTGGCACCGCATTTCCCATGTTAATGTAATTGTATGATAAAGCATCGGAATCGTTAGATGCTTTTGCTAACCTCTCTATTTGAGAAAAATAATCAAATGCTATATTTTTTTCGTTATTTTCGCCATAAATTGCTCCTATATTTATTAAAGCATACATCATAAAAGCTGTATCGTTTTGTAAAGTATAATTGTTTAATGCTGCTTTTCCGTAGTCTATACTTTTATTGTATGCTCCAAGAAAATAATAAAGTTTTGATATTACCAAATTATAAAAAGCAATGTCCTCATCTTTATTATCAGGCATTGTTAAAGAATCTTTGTAGGCAATTAAGAGTTTATTTATTTTAGAAATAGGATAATTTTTTTTGGATATAATTTGATACTGAGATTCTCTTTGGTTATTATTTTTTGCATTACAATTAAATGCAGAAATTAATATTAATGATATAATAATAATGGTATAGCGCAATTTTTTTTAATTAGTTCTTGATATCACAAATATAATTAAATAAAATTTAGTTTTATATTTTTTAATTGTTTAAATTGATTTAATAAATTAAATTATTACAATTTTGTTGCTATATTTAGTAAATATTCTAGTTTTTTGGATAAAGTATTGTATGAGAAATATTTTTTACCAAGTTTAAAGTTAAATTCAGCAATTTCTTTAGCAAGTTTTTTATTATATATAATTTCTTGTATTTGTTTAACTTTTTCGGTAGTTAAATTATTATTATCGAGCATAACGGTTTTAAAGCCCTTACTTCCTATATCGGGCATATATACAGGTTTGTAATTATTTACGAATATTGGTTTTTTTGCCAAAACCGTTTCGATAAAAGCATTTCCAAATCCTTCGTAAGTGCTAAAATATGTGCAAGCTGTTGAATTTGCATAAGCATCAGATAATGAATACATTTTTTTTTGATTATTGGAAAATCCCGAATTGTTTATAAGATGCGATGCAAATATTATTTGGCGTTCGATATTTAAATTATGAATAAGGTCTATTAATTCGTTGTAATAAACATTTCCTTCGTCATCGGAGTTACTACCTGTAATAACAAGATTAATATTTTTATCGTTAAGTTCTTTAATTAATTTAATTGCTGTTTCTATGCCTTTTCGGCGAACAATTCGTGTAATTTGAGACAGAATAATAGCGTTATCCGGCAGTCCTAAATCTTTTTTAAAATTTGCATTTGTTTTTGTTTTAATTCCAAATTTTTTATTAAAATCCATAACATTAGGAACAACAACAGAATCTCTGTTAAATTTTTGTTTTAATGTTTTTTGTCCGTGAGAATTTATTACAGCATGGTATGAATTTGGCAATCGCAAAGGAAAAATATCAGAAACAATATCGTTAATTTCTTTATGTGGCGATATGTATCTTTTACCTCGTTCCCAAGCAAAATCGTGGTCGTGGGTTATAATTGGAATACCCAAATTTTCTGCTGCTAATTTTATACCCAAACCCATTGATATATGAGCAGGCAAAGCCGATGCGTTTTCGGATATAAGTAAATCGATTTTATTTTTTAAAACCCAGTCGATAATTTTATTTTTAATTAAATTACCGTAAAAATTAATATGGTCGATTAAATCGTTAATCTCTTTATCGGGATTGTGAAAAGCTTTTGCCTGTTCCCAATAACTTTCAGGCGAGAAAAACGACATTTCAGGAACCAAAGTCTCCGATATATTTTTAATTTTTCGTTCTTGAAACTGTCCTGATATTACAAAAATCTTATGTCCGAGTTTATGTAAAACCTCAATCCACTTTTCGGTTTCGAGGGCAACACCGTCGATACCTCCTATTCGTCCAATAATAATTCCTATAAACATTTTTATATTTATATTTTAATAAGTTTAACAACTAAACTATAAAGTATTTTGATATATTATTAATAGTTTATATATTTGAAAAATAAATAAAACAAACTTAAATATTTTCCGTAAAAAAGAAAATTAAATTTAATATGAAAAAATACAAAATATATATTTCGCTATTTATCTTTATGTTATTATTTTCTTGCAAAAATAATACTTCTGATACCGATAATATTGTTTCTGACGATGATATTGATATAAACATTGATACTACGGGAATAATTGACCACTCGAAAAAAGTAAAAAAAATATTTTATAACATTCCTTCGCCTCTTGAGATGACAAGTTTAATGCAAAAAGCAGGAGCCGATTTTAATCCAAAAATACTTAATAACCCTGATAATGTCGATAATTACATCTCGGTAAATAAAATGGCTCTAAATCTTGGAGCTTATGGAGCCGATTTAAGTTACACTCGCATTTTTGATCAAATTCAGCGTTCGGTTACTATTTTGGCATCTATTAGAAAATTATCCGACGGTTTGGGTATTCCTCAAGACAAAGGCTCTTTTGCTATTAACCGATTAGAAGAAAATCTTAATAATAGAGATTCGCTTTTACAAATAATTTCTGATACATACTCATCTGCCGA
>JALSQC010000128.1 GCA_026985625.1 Bacteroidales bacterium
GTCAGTTTATTTAATTCTTCTAAACTTTTTAAAATTGCTTCTTTTACTGTCATTAGTTAGTGTTCATTTTTTTAATTGGCTATAACAAAAGTATAAATTTATTTAGTTAGCATTTAAATATAGGCTGTAAAACCTTATAAACGTAGTTTATATTTTAATATTGGTAAGATAAAAGTAAACTTTTATACAGGGAACTTAAAAATATAAATTAAATTACGTTTATAAATTATATATTTTGATTTTTTATAAATATCAATTATAAAAGAATTTTACGCATTATTATAATCAATAAATCGCATTAACTGTAATAGTTTGTAATTATCAGTAATATTGTTATGGTTGTTTGTGAATTGCAAATAAATTTTTACTTGCGATATTATATCTTTTTTTTGGTATTTTACCGTATGCGATAAATTTAAAAATTTTATTACTCTAAAAACCGAAAACCATTTAAAGAATGCTTTTTTAAAGGTATGTATATTTGTAGAATTTGTTGATATTTTTGTTATGTTATCAAAAAAATTGTTTTGATTTAAAAAATCAACTAAATTTTCGGGTAAATTTTTACAAATATTTTTATAATCTTGCTCCGATATTTTATAAAACCAATTAAAGTTATTTATAAAATCTTTTAAATCTAAAAAACTATTAAAATCGTATGTTAACAAACTGTCATTTTTAATAATTTTTGTAACTTCGGGTCCTGTTCCAAAAGGCACTCTGTCTGACTCGCGCGACGATGGATAAACTGTTGTTTTGGTTAAATATTTAAACTTTCCGTTGCTCGCTATTTTATTAATAAAATAAAAGTCCTCCCCTGCTTTTTTTGTAACCATGCCTCCGTATTTAGCATAAGTTAACGATGTAATTGCAAAAGCCGAACCTACGGTATGAAAAACATTTTGGTATCCTATAAATTTTAACGATAAAACAAAGTATCTAAGATGCAACTCGTATAATAATATTGCATTATCTTGTTTAGTGTTAATATGTTTGTTGTTTAGCTGATGTTCGAAATATATTGATACTCCCTCGATATTATTTTTGCTAAATATTTTATCTATCTCAGACAAATAGTTTTTTTTAACTAATGTATCGGCATCGAGCGATACTATTATTCCTTTATTGTTATTAATATCGTTAAATCTTTTTATTGCTAAGTCCATTCCTATTTTACGTGCAAATCCTACTCCCGATTTTTTTGGTGGCAAGTCAAAGGCTTTTATGCAAAAAATATTATTCCAATTGTTTTTTTTTATATTGTTATTTAGCTGTTCTAATGTTTTAATATTGTTATTTTTTATTTGTATTTTATCATTAATCGAATGGTTAATAACAATAATTATTTCATATAAGTTATCGTTGTAGTTATTATTTTTAACACTTAAAATAGTGTCAATAATTTTATCCTCATTGTAACAAGGTATAACTATTATTATTTTTAAATTATTATTTGGATTTTTTTTTACCGAATACGATGTTATTGCTTTTTTTAAAATATATTTATCGGCAAAAGCCATAAATTACTTAATTTTCCAGCTATCTAACGATCCGTTTATAACTTTTATGTTTTTATCGTTATATATCCAAGTCTCTATTAATCCTTTTGGAGAGTTTTCGCGTGATATTGATACGGGAGACCCAACACTTTCGCGAATTTGTCCGGTTGACATTCCTTTCCAAAGTTTGTGATTAATTATTTTTACAGCATCATCGTGTCCGTAAATTTTTGATAATCGTTTATACTCGGGCGACGATGTATCTACTTTATATATTTGTGTTGTATTATTTTTTACAGATGTATTTGTTGTCATTAATTTATCGATATCGGGATTTGATTTTAAACTTGTATAGTTTATAAACCCATATGTTCCTTGGTAGTTTACTTTTAAATAAAGGTTATGTCTTTCGCTTTGCACGTAAACAACTTCGTTTGGATTTAGTGTAACTATAATATGTCCTTTTATGTTTGGTTCTTGACGTAATATTCCTCCTGTTTCGCCAATGTATGCTTTTATTCCGTCTTCCGAAACAAATTGTGGTTGTATTGTAGATTTGTTTTTTTCGAGAACTCTAATTTGTTCGTTTATATTTTTTAGGTCGTTATTTAACGAGTTTATTTGATATTGTATATTTTTCTTTTGTGTTTTTAATTCGTTAATACGTTTTTGATATTCTTCAACTGTTTGCGATAATACGGTTGACGAAATAAAAATTAATAAAATAAAGATTTTTGTTCTCATTATATTGTATTTTTATGTTTTAATACAAATTTACTACTTTTACAATTATAAAAAAAATTCGTTAAATATTTTTTATAAATGGGTAATAACAACACCGGAGCTAATTATTTTTTTTACAAGAACAAGTTGCCTGTTTTAAAGCAATTGCCTATTGTTATTATTGATAATATAAAAACTCCCGAGAATCTTGGTTCTATTGTAAGATTAGCCGGAAATATAGGTATTAAGGATATATATGTTTTAAATCAAAAAAATAATTTTAGATATTCAAAGGTTAAGGCTACAGCGTCAAATGCTTTTAACAATGTTAATATTGTTTTTAAGGATAATAATTTTATTGATGATATTAATGATTATTGTTTTTTTATTGTAGAAACAGATAAGTCTGCAAAAAATATTTTTAAAACTGATTTTCCGTTAAAATCGGCTTTTATTTTTGGTAACGAGGCTCATGGGGTAAGTAATTTTTTATTGCAAAAGGTTAAAAATAAGATTTTTATTCCTATGCATGGCGATACAAAATCTATGAATGTTGCTCAATCGGTTGGTATTGTTTTATTTGAGTGGTTAAGGCAGAATTTTTATTAATCGCCTTCGTATGATATGTGTTCAAATGGTAGGTTTATTATGTCGTCAAATTCTTCGCCTACTTCTTCCATATCTTCGTCGTCTTCGTCGTAATACCATTTTATAAGGACATCGTTACCTGTTTCTTTTATTTTTTCGATTTTCATAAATATAGAAAAAAATGCTTTTGACGATGCTGTATTTAAATAGTCGAGTTTTAACTCTATAACAGTTCTTGGATTAGGATTTTTAATGTATTCGTCAAACCATTTTAGTATGGGTTCGTAAAAAGAGTTTGCGTTTTCGGGTAAAGAGTTTCCTTTAAATTCAAATTTATTATTTTTTTTATCTAAAATAACTCCGGGTTTATCGTGTGTTGCTTTAATTTTAATTACTTCCATACTAAAACTTTTTTACTCTTATTTTTATTAAAAATATTATTTGCTTTGGTTTAAATTCTATAAAGTCGTATTCTATTTTTTCTGATGCTCGTTTTGCTATATCAATAAATCCTAAACCTGCTCCTCCTTTTTTTGATATATGTCCTTTTATTAGTTTTGTTTTATATAATTCTCTAAGGTTTGTTCTTGATGTATTTACTACGGATCCTAAATTTTTTTCTAATAGTTTCATTTGTTTTTCGGTTATCATATTAGCCGATAATATAACAAATTCTTTTTTGTCATTATATAGCACAAATGTTCCGTATCCGGTGTTGTGTTTTTTTGAGTTTATGGCAGAGTGTTTACTAATATTTTGTAAGGTTT
>JALSQC010000129.1 GCA_026985625.1 Bacteroidales bacterium
AAAATATTAATACAAAAATTAAATATATCTTTTTCATAAAAAATAACTTTACAAATAAGACTACGAAAGTACTAAAAAGTTGCTTAATTTTCTATTTTAATATAAAATAAGACTATAATTTATTTAAATATTTTTGTTTATATCTTTTATGTAATAATTATTTTTTGTATCCAAGAATATCAAACATTTTATCTGTTGATATGTTGTTGCTGTAAATAAAGTCTGTAAGTTCTCCGTTTTTGTTGCGGTCTATTATAATATGTTTTGGTGTTGGAATAAGGCAATGTTTTATTCCTCCGTATCCGCTAATTGCATCTTGATATGCTCCTGTATGGAAGAAACCAATATATAATGGTTCTTTATCGTTATTTGAATATTTTGGTAATAATATTTCTTGATTTAAATCTTCGGAGTTGTAATAGTCGGAATGGTCGCAACTAATACCTCCTATATTTACACGATGGTATTCGTTATTCCATTTGTTTATTGGTAATAAAATAAATTTTTCGTGTATCGACCAAGCATCGGGTATTGTATTTATTAAGCTGTTATCTATTATATACCATAGCTCGGTATCGTTTTGTTGTTTTTGGTCTAATACTTTAAAAATAATAGCACTTGACTCGCCAACAGTATATTTCCCAAACTCGGTATATATATCGGGTTCGGTTATATTTTCTGTTACGCAAGTATCTTTAATGTTTTTTATAATTTTATTAATTATGTATTCGTAATTATATGTAAAACTTAGGTTGTTATGTATCGGAAAGCCGCCTCCGATATTAAAAGAATCTAAGGTTTTGTTGTCTTTTTTTAGTTCTATGTATAATTTAAGAGCTTTTTGAAACTCGCCCCAATAATATAATGTATCTTTTATTCCTGAATCGACAAAAAAGTGTAACATTTTTAGTTCGAATCTTGTATCGTGTTTTATATTGTTGCGGTAAAAACCCATCATATTGGTATATCTAATGCCTAATCGTGATGTATAATACGATGATTGGGTTTCTTCGTTAATAGCCATTCGTAAACCTATTTTTATTTTGTTTTTAGGATTACTTTTTTTTAGCATATAAAGTTCGTTTATACTATCTAAAATAATAATCGAATTTTTAAATCCAAGATTTTGTAATTGTAGTATTTTATTAATGTAATCGTTAGTTTTGTATCCGTTATGAATGATTGTTATATTATTATTTATTTTTTTATTATTGTATAAATTTATTATTAAATCTATATCAAAAGCCGATGATGTTTCTAAATTAATATTGTGTTTAAGAGCTTCGTTTATAATATGATAAAAATGGTTGCATTTTGTGCAGTAGCAATAGTGATATTTTCCTTTATAGTTGTTGTTTTTTATAGCTTTGTTAAATAATTTTTTTGCTTTTTTTATTTGTTCGCCAATTTTTGGTAAGTAAGTAAATTTAAAAGGAGTATCGTATTTATCGATTAAATATTTTAGATTAATATCGTTAAATGTTAAGTAATTATTTTTTAAACCGAAATTTTCTTGAGGAAAAGAATAACTTTGTTTTATTAGATTAAGATAAGTATCTTTCATTTTATTTGTTGTAATGGAATAATTTAAAAATTAATAATTATTTGTTTTTGCAGTTACAAAATATAAAAAAGATATAGATATAAAGCAGTTATTTGCTAATTAAAAAAGTGGAGCTGCGGGGAGTCGAACCCCGGTCCAAACAAGTGAAACTTAAGCTTTCTACATGCTTAGCTTGTTTTTAAGTTTCAAGAATATAACACAAAACAAGCAAAACGTTATATTCTCTATCCTCTTAAATTTCGCTTAAAATACGAGGAAAATTTTAAGCTAGTTTAACCTTTTGCGGCACCTCGTTATCTGATTAGCGTTAAACATTCTGTCAGCGAGATGACTCGTTTCGATTATCTTAAACCGAAATTAAGCTATAATCTACTATACTTCGATTATGCAGCGAGTGCAAAATTATCGTTGCCAATTAAAAGTTTGAAACCTTGTTTTAAGGGAATTGTTTCCTTACCCTGCATGCTTACTTAAATTACTACATTGCTGTCAAAACCAAGTCAGCCCCTTGATTTTTTGCAAAATTATTAATTTTTTATTAAAAAATAAAAAATTTTAATACTTTTATAAAGTATTTTTTTATTAAATAATTTTATTTGGTAAATCGGTATAACAATTTTTAATTAAAAAATTTAAAAATCATGGATAAAAAAATAAAAGTAGGTATTCTTAAAGAAACAAAAACACCACCCGATAGACGAACAGCTTTAGCTCCCGAATTGGGCGATTTGTTTAAACAAAAATTTCCGGATATTGATTTGGTAATACAATCGAGCGATAATAGATGCTTTACCGACGATGAGTATATGGAAAAAGGTTTAACCGTTGTTGACGATGTTAGCGACTGCGATATTTTAATAGGAGTAAAAGAGGTTAAAATAGATAAACTTATTCCTGATAAAACATATTTATTTTTCTCGCATACAGCAAAAAAACAACCATATAATAGAGATTTATTAAGAGCTTTTTTAGATAAAAATATACACATGGTAGATCACGAATATCTTACCGACAAAAATAACCAACGTCTTGTTGCATTTGGATATTGGGCAGGTTTGGTTGGTGCTTATAACGGGCTTTTAACATATGGTAAAAAATATAATCTTTACGATATAAAACCGGCAAATAAATGCCATGATTTGAACGAACTTAATAACGAGCTTAAAAAAGTAAAAATTAACGACCCTATTAAAATATTAATTACAGGCGGAGGCAGAGTTGCTCATGGAGCAATGGAAACTTTATCAAAAATTAGTAACATTAAAAAAATATCGGCACAACAATATCTCGATAATAAATTTGATTATCCTGTTTATGCACAAATAGACCCTTGGGATTATGCAAAACGTAAAGATGGTAGCGAGTTTGATTTATTACATTTTTTTAAACACCCCGATATGTATGAATCTACATTTTTACCTTATACAAAAGTTACAAATATGTATATAGCTTGTCATTTTTGGGATCCTAAATCGCCTGTTTTTATGACCGATGACGATTTACTTGCCGATGACTTTTTAATAGATATTATTGCCGATGTTAGTTGCGATATAGGTAAACCTATACCATCAACAATTAGAGCATCAACAATTGCCGACCCAATTTACGGATACGATCCTAAAACAAAATCAGAGGTAGAACCTTTTGCCAAAGGAGCAATTACAGTTATGGCTGTAGATAATTTGCCCGGAGAATTGCCTAGAAATGCTTCGGTAGATTTTGGTAAAGGTTTAATCGAAAAAGTTTACGAGTCGTTATTTTACGATGATAAAGACGGTATAATAGAACGTGCATCTATAACAAAAAACGGAAAATTGACAGCTATATTTAATTATTTACAAGATTTTGTTGACGGTAAATAAATATTTATATATATATAAAAAAGTAAGGAGGCAGAAATGAAAGTAGCATTTCCTACAAATGATAGAAAAACAATTGCAGAAAGAACAGGCAGATGTAAAGAATTTGCCATATTTGATGTTGTTAATAGTAATATAAC
>JALSQC010000130.1 GCA_026985625.1 Bacteroidales bacterium
ACAATACGAAGAAGCAAAAATTCTTGAAAGAATTGCAGAACCCGAAAGAGTTATTATGTTTAGAGTTCCTTGGATGGACGACAAAGGCGAAATTCAAATTAACAGAGGTTTTAGAATTGAGATGAACTCTGCTATTGGACCTTACAAAGGCGGATTACGTTTTCATCCAACAGTTTATATTGGAATTCTTAAATTTCTTGCTTTTGAACAAGTATTTAAAAACAGCTTAACTACACTTCCAATGGGTGGAGGTAAAGGTGGTTCTGATTTCGATCCTAAAGGAAAATCAGATAACGAAGTAATGAGATTTACTCAAAGCTTTATGTCAGAATTATTCCGCCATATAGGACCAAACTCAGACGTTCCTGCAGGAGATATAGGAGTTGGCGGTCGCGAAATAGGTTTTATGTTCGGACAATACAAAAAATTACGTAACGAGTTTACAGGTGTTCTTACCGGAAAAGGTATGGAATGGGGCGGTAGCTTAATTCGTCCTGAAGCAACAGGTTACGGAGCTGTTTATTTTGCTGAAGAAATGTTAAAAACAAAAGGCGAATCATTCCAAGGAAAAACAGTTGTTATTTCAGGTTCAGGTAATGTAGCTCAATATGCTACCGAAAAAGCTACTCAATTAGGAGGTAAAGTTGTTACTTTATCAGATTCTTCAGGTTACATTTACGATCCAAACGGAATAGATGCCGAAAAATTAGCATTTGTTTTAGAACTTAAAAATGTTAAACGTGGTAGAATTAAAGAATATGCCGATAAATATGGTGTAGAATTCCACGAAGGACAAAAACCTTGGGGCGTTAAATGCGATGTTGCTTTACCATGTGCTACTCAAAACGAATTAGACGAAGAAGCTGCTAAAACTTTAGTTTCTAATGGTTGTATTGCTGTAGCAGAAGGAGCAAATATGCCTTCTACTTTAGAAGCTACCAACGTTTTCTTAGAAAATAAAATTTTATTTGGACCAGGTAAAGCTGCTAATGCCGGTGGAGTTGCTGTTTCAGGTCTTGAAATGTCTCAAAACTCTATGCGTTACAATTGGACAAGAGAAGAAGTTGATACTAAACTACATAACATAATGAAAGATATTCACCAAAATTGCGTTAAATACGGAAAAGACGGCGAATTTGTTAATTATGTAAAAGGTGCAAATATTGCAGGTTTTGTAAAAGTTGCAGATGCAATGTTAGCTCAAGGTTTAGTTTAATACTAAATTAAATAATAAAATTAAAGCCACCTTTATGGTGGCTTTTTTTTGTATTTAGCAAAAAAATACTTTAAATATTACCGTTTTATTAAATGTTTATTTACATAATTTAAAAAATCTTCTTTGTAAGTTCTTCCTATAGGAATTTCTTTACCATTTTTTGCTATTACAAAATCATTATCAATTTCGGATATATTATTTATATTTATTATGTATGATTTACTTATTCTAAAAAACATATCTTGAGGAAGTTGATTGTTAATAGTCTTAATATTCATTGCCGTTATATACTTAGTATCTTTTATATAAATAATAACGTAATCTTTTAATCCTTCGATATAAATAATATCAGAAAAATTAAGTTTAATATATTTCCGATTAGATTTTATATAAACATAATCTATTTTTTTTGTATCTGATTCTTTTTGATTTTTATATTCAAATATTTCTTGAGCTTTGTTAACAGCTTTTATAAAACGTTCTATTCTTATAGGTTTAACTAAATAATCCACAATGTCAAGATCGTAACCTTCGAGTGCAAACTGAGGATATGCTGTTGTAATAATTGTAAGTGGTGCATTTTTTATTGATTTTAAAAAATCAATACCTGATATGCCCGGCATTTGAATATCTAAAAACATTAAATCGACATTGTTGTTTTTTATAAAATCGTTGGCTTTTATTGCGTCTTCGAACTCACCTATGAGTTTTAAAAAATTAATTTCGTTTATATTAAGTTTCATTCCTTCGCGAGCCAAAGGTTCGTCGTCAATAATTATACATTTTAAGTTCATAATATTTGGTCTTTATCAAGATTAATAATAAGTTCAACCGAATACGAATCGTTTGATTTACTAATATATAGTTTGTGTTTGTTAGGATACAAAAGTTCTAATCGGCGTTTAACATTAGACAGACCAACACCTCCTTTATTTAAATTATTTTCTTTTTTTTGACGTTTTGTATTTGCCGAATTTGAGATTTTAAATCTTAATATCTTATTATCTATACAAAGATTTATATTTATATAATTAGTTCCATCTACAGGTTCGCCGTGTTTAATAGCATTTTCTACAAAAGGAATAAATAAAAAAGGTGGTATTTTAATGTTATTTTTAATTTCGGGTTCAGGAAAATTAATATTAACTTTATTTTTTCTTATACGTTCTATTTGTAAGTAATTTCTTAAATACGATATTTCATCTAATATCGATACATATTCGTTTGAACAGTCATAAAGTTGATACCTTAATAAATCAGATAAATCGAGTATAGTTTTTTCAGCTTTATTTTTATCTACTTTAATTTGTATATATATATTATTTAATGTGTTAAATAAAAAATGAGGATTCATCTGATTCTTAAGATAAGCCAATTCGGTTTTAAGATTTTCGGTTTCCAGACATCGTATTTTTTCTTGATTTTTAATCCATATTTTAAACAATTTAAAACCTATAGCTGTTCCTTGAAGCAACATTATGTAGAAAAATATATTAAAAAAAGTATAAAGCTTATCAATAATAGAATTATCTGCACTAAAGCAACAACTTAGCAAATCGTAACCAAATATTTTTCCTGTAAAATGAGGACCTAAAAATTCGACAATAAATAATAGCAATATAAAAATAACATATTTTGTGCCTTTGTTTTTAAGTAAAAAACGAGGTAACAAAATGTAAATGTTAATATACACGGCAATAATATCAAAAATCACATAAAATAATTGTTCGTAGAAATCTGTTTTTCCGGCAAAAACACCAATGAATTGAGCCGACAAATAAATAATCCAAAAAAGTAAATGGTGAATAATTCTGTATTTATTACTTAAAAATAAAAATAATTTATTTGCAGGAGTGGTATTTTGAGTTTCTGATGTCATAAAAAATAATTACTTTTGTAAGTATAATAAAATATAATTTTAATTATAATATTTTTATACAAAAATAAATTTTAATTATACTAAATATATAAAACATTTATGAAAGATTTTTTTTATAAACAATTCTATGGAAATACGGTTGCCGATTGGGCAATATCTTTATTAATAATTATAGGAGTTTACATTTTAAGTAAAATTTTATATTGGATTACAAAAAATATTATAAAACGTTTAACCGCAAAAACAAAATCAAACCTCGACGACATTATAGTAGATATGCTTGAAGAACCGTTAATTACAGGTTTTATTATATTTGGTTTTTGGATAGCCTTTAAACGTCTCGATTTTGGTAATAATATAGATTTGTGGATAGGCAGGGCTTTTTATTTTGCAGTTGCAATTAATATTACTTGGATGATAGCACGTCTTGTTAACGCTTTATTAAAAGAATACGTGTCGCCATTATCA
>JALSQC010000131.1 GCA_026985625.1 Bacteroidales bacterium
CGATAATTTCCAATACTGTAATAAGTATCGAACCAACCTTCGCTATTTGTAATTTGTGTGCTTACTTCGCCAAAGTAATACGAATTTGTATAGTTTTTATGTATTTTTTTATAAATATAATTTTGAGGAGTATAATTTAAAAAACTTGTATCATTTTCTATATTTAAACGTTTATTTGTCAGCGAATTATTAAACGTAAGAAATACTGCTGCCGTATCGTTAATCAAACTATAATATTTATTTGTTTGCGATGTTATATTATCAAACATTGCAGAGTCTAAATATCCTGTATTTTTTTCGGCATAAAACAGTATATAATCCGATGCGTTAAAAACTCCATCGTTTTCGCCTTTAACAAAAATATATTTTTCTTTTCCGTTCTGGAATATTTGTATATTTCTTGGGTCAAAAGTATTATTAAAAACTCCGGCATTTAACATATCTTGATATGTAATTTTATAAACACCGTTTTTTGCTATAGGAATTTTATAGTATTTTTGATTGTAATTTATCCACTCGTTATTATATGTTTGAGCATATATTTTACCTACGGTTATAAACAAAAATATTATAAAAAATAATACTATTCTCATATTGTCAAATATACGTCATTTTTTTTAATTGATAAAATTTTGTTTTTTATTGGTTTAAGAAAAAAATAATTAATTATTATGACTTTTTACCTACAAAGACATAAATACGTTAATAATCAATTTAAAATAAATTATTGTTTTTTAAAAGATATCGGGACGACGTTTCTTTGTTATCTCAACAGATTTTTTATGTCGCCATTTTTCAATCTCTTTAAAATTACCCGATAATAAAACATCGGGAACTTTATATCCTTTATAATTATATGGTCGTGTATAAACAGGATACGATAATAAATTGTCTTGAAAACTATCGGTAAGTGCCGATGTTTCGTCGGATATTGCTCCCGGTAATAATCTAACAACACTATCGGTAATAACAGCAGCAGCCAACTCGCCTCCCGTAAGAACAAAATCGCCTATTGATATTTCTCGGGTAATAAAAATATCTCGTATTCGTTGGTCTATACCTTTATAATGTCCACAAAGCAAAATTATATTTTTAAAAGTTGACAAATCGTTTGCAATTTTTTGATTAAAAACATCACCATCGGGAGTTAAAAAAATTACCTCGTCATATTCTCGTTCCGATTTTAATTTATTTATTAAATCGGCAATTGGTTGTATTGTCATAACCATTCCGGCTCCACCGCCAAACTGATAATCATCTACTTTTTTATGTTTATTTATCGAATAATCTCTAATGTTATGTAAAAATATATTAACAACCCCTTTTTCTTTAGCTTTTTTTATAATAGACTCATTAAAAAAAGAATCTAACATTTTTGGAAAAATTGTTAATATATCTATTCGCATAAAACAAAAATTTTTTATTTCTTGCAAAATAAAAATTTATTTAAAATTAAAAAAATAAAATTATGGGATACACATTAATCGAAAAAATATTATTAAATCATTCATCAAAAAATAATATAAGGCCAAATGATATTATAGATATAGAAATAGATGTCCGTGCAGCTCGCGACTTTGGAGGTCCTAATGTTGTTAAAAACATAGAAAATAACAATTTACCTATTGCCGACAAAACAAAAACTTTTTTTACTTTTGATACAAATCCTACCGGCTCCGACCAAAAATACGCTGTTAATCAACAAATTGTAAGAGTATTTGCTCGAAAACACGGAATAAAAGTTTATGATATAAATGCAGGTATAGGCACACATACTATGATATCCGACGGACTTGTTACCCCCGGCTCTACAGCAGTAACTACCGACTCGCACGCAAATATACTTGGAGCAATAGGAGCTTTTGGACAAGGTATGGGCGACAAAGATATTGCAGCAGCTTTTGCTTTCGGCAAAGTTTGGTTTAAAGTTCCGGAATCGGTAAAAATAAATATTACAGGCAAACGACCCGATAACATATCGGCAAAAGATATTGTTCTTAATTTATTAAACAAGTTTGGAGCAAACTCATTACTTGGATATTCAATAGAAAT
This sequence comes from Bacteroidales bacterium, assembly GCA_026985625.1. Taxonomy (GTDB): domain Bacteria; phylum Bacteroidota; class Bacteroidia; order Bacteroidales; family JAFGXI01; genus JALSQC01. Next base: position 2,053 of record JALSQC010000131.1, read on the forward strand.
TTATGGCAACGAAATAGACAAACTATCGTTAGACGAACGAATAACAATATCATCTATGGCTACCGAGATGGGAGCAATTATTATTTTATTTACTCCAAATGCAGAAATATTAAAATATTCCGAGGAACGTTCCGGTAAAAAAATAGAATTAATAAAAGCCGATAACGATGCTAAATACGCAAAAGAATTTACATTAGATATTTCGGAATTTAAACCTATGGTATCTCGTCCCGGAGCACCACATGATACAACCAATATTATTAATGTAAAAAAAACAAAAATAGACTCTGCATTTATTGGCTCTTGCACTAACGGAAGAATCGAGGATTTAAGAACAGTAGCAAAAGTTCTTAAAAACAAAAAAGTAGCACCCGGTGTTGTTCTTAAAATTGTACCATCTACAGACGAGGTATGGAATAAAGCTTACGACGAAGGATTAATTAAAATATTTAAAGATGCAGGAGCTTTAGTTTCAAATGCAGGTTGTGCAGGCTGTGCCGCAGGACAAGTAGGACAAAACGGTCCGGGCGAAATAACCATATCTACAGGAAACAGAAATTTTCCGGGCAAACAAGGCAAAGGCTTGGTTTATTTATCATCTCCGGGAGCAGTTGCAGCCTCAGCAGTTGCGGGATACATTACAACAACTGACGATATTCCTAACGAACCTGCTACTTTTTCAGCTGAGCAAATCGAAGAAAAAAATAAAATTATAAATAAACAAAATAAACATTTGAACGAAAAACCAACAATTATCGAAGGTAGAGTTTGGTATATCCCCGAAGATAATATAGATACCGATATGATTTTTCATAATAGATATCTTGCAATTACCGATTTTAACGAAATGGGACAATACATATTCGACAATCTAAAAGGATACGAAAATTTTGCAAAAGAATGTAAACCCGGAGATATTGTTCTTGTTAATAAAAATTTTGGCAGCGGAAGTTCTCGCCAACAAGCTGTTGATGGATTTAAAGCCCTTGGAATACAAGTTATTATTGCCGAATCGTTTGGTGCAATATACGAACGAAACGCTATAAACGCAGCTATGCCAATAATGACTTACAACGATATTACAAATCTTAATATTAGTGATGGCGACATTTTAAACGTTAATTTTAAAACCGGAGAAATTATAAATAAAACTAAAAATACAAGCATAAAAGCTAATCCGTTTTCTGATGTTCAATTAGAAATTTACCAAAATGGAGGACTATTTTAAATAAAATCTAACGAAATAATTAAAATTAAATAAAAAATTTATTAAATTTGCAATCCAAAATTACGGACTTGTAGCATAATGGATAGTGCACCACGTTACGGCCGTGGCGGTTGGGGGTTCGAATCCCTCCAAGTTCACACAAAAAACTCCCGATAAATCGGGAGTTTTTTTGTATTTTATTTATAAGGTTTTAATTTCCCATAGATATTAAAAACTCTTCGTTATTTGCTGCTTCGGGCAATCTCGATTTAATAAATTCCATAGCTTCGAG